>JAAZCO010000356.1 GCA_012513235.1 Gammaproteobacteria bacterium | reverse complement strand
GGGCGAGCAAAGCCGCTGCTGTTTAAGTTGAGGTTGACGACTTTATAGCTGTTACTGCCCATGGCTTCGCTGACCAGTTTGGCGCGAGCTTGGAAGGCGCTAATGGCTTCTTTGAGTAACTCATCTTCGCTACTGATACGTGTTTTGGGCGCAATGCTAAATTGCATATTGGCCATTTTTAAAGTTTTCAGTAGCTCGCCAGTTAGAGCCGATAGCGTGGAGAAGTCCGTACTTTCCAAGCGTAACTCTGCACGTTCACGCCACGCGGTAATTTTTTGACCTTTACTGTCATGCACAGGGTAACTGCTGCGACTGCCAAGTTTGACGTTGATAGAGGGCTGCTTGCGTGCAGTGCTGACGGCTTGGTTGAGAGTTTTGGTGATATCAGCGGCTAAGCGTGCTGGGTCTGTGCCTTGTTCTTCGGTATATAAAATAACCTGCATTTGATCATGGGCGACTTCTTGGTGCGCCTCAGCACGCAAGGACACTTGGTTATAGCTCTGCTCGCTCGCGATGGCTGCGGTGTGGGTGGCTAAGCCCGCCAGTAACAGTACGGCAGAGGTGGTGCGCAATTGTTTGATCATAATAAAAGCTCCATAGCAGGCAGGGGATATCATAAAAGACTCTGCCGATTGATCTAGGTTCATTGCAGTGCTCGATGTGACTATGAGTCGCATTAGGCAGTGCTGCTGTTCTAGGACAGTTATACTCTATTATCGTTTAAGGAGTGTTTATGCTGGCACCCACACAGTTATTATCGGCAAGTCGTCAGAACTTATGGCGTTTGACTTGGATTCGTCTGTTAGTTTTAAGTGCACAAGCGGGCACACTGGGTTTTACCTATTTAAGTGATTGGGTGACCTTGGACTGGATGCCCCTGTTGGGTATTTTGCTGTTCTCGCTGAGTATGTGTGTCCTGATCAGCTTGCGTTTACGCGGCAGTTGGCCGGTGACTGAGCTTGAGTTTGCTGCTCATTTAGCTATGGATTTATTAATCCACAGTGGCTTGCTGTATTACGTCGGCGGCTCCACCAACCCCTTTGTCGCTTACTATTTAGTGCCGTTAACCATTGCTGCTGCAACCTTGCCATGGTTGTATTCGATAGTGCTCAGTGGGTTTTCCTTGACCGGTTATACCGCCTTACTGATTTGGTATCGGCCGCTGCATTTGCAAGGTGAGCAGGTTGATGAGCTGCTGATTAACCTGCATTTATTTGGCATGTGGCTGAATTTTGCTTTGTCAGCGGCTTTTATTACTTTCTTTGTCTCAAAAATGTCTGAGGCGGTGCGTGAGCAAGATCAATTACGCGCGGCACGACGCGAAGACAGTATGCGTGATCAGCAGTTATTAGCAGTGGCTACGCAGGCAGCGGGCGCGGCACATGAGTTAAGCACGCCTTTATCGACCATGAGTGTGTTGCTGACCGAGTTGCGTCGTGAGCATGGGCAAGAGTCTCAATTGCAGGATGATTTAACCTTGCTGCAAGAGCAGGTCAAACTCTGTAAAGGCACTTTGCAGCAGTTGGTGCGTGCCGCTGAAGCTGATCGTCGCCAAGCCATTGAGGAGCAGAGCGTGACGCATTGGTTAGAGACGGCCTTAAGTCGTTGGCACTTGATGCGGCCTGAGGCGACTTATAAGTATCAGTTAACCACTGTTGGTGTTGCTCCAAACTTAATGCCACCGGTGGACTTAACTCAAGCGTTGCTCAATTTATTGAACAATGCTGCAGATGCTTGCCCAGATAACTTGGTGATTCGTTTAAGTTGGGATGAGCAGTGGATGGTGATTACTATTCGTGATTATGGTGCTGGCGTACCTTTAGCCATTGCTGAACAGTTGGGTAAACCGTTTTTTACCACTAAGGGCAAAGGTTTTGGTTTAGGTTTATTCTTAAGTCAAATTAGCGTGATTCGTGCCGGTGGTACGGTAAAGTTATATAACCAAGAAGGTGGCGGCACGTTAACTGAGTTACGTTTGCCGCAGATGCATACAGTGCTTTAAGCGAGGAGTTGCAGGTGACTGAAGAAAACCTATTTGAAGGTGAAGAACAGCCGCATTTATTGCTGGTGGATGATGATGAAACCTTTACGCGGGTGATGGCGCGCGCCATGTCACGCCGTGGTTTACGTGTCTCAACTGCCAGTTCGGCTGATGAAGGTTTGGCGCTGGCCAAAGATGATGTGCCAGATTACGCAGTACTTGATCTGAAGATGGAAGGCGATTCGGGCTTAGTGTTATTGCCTAAGCTGCTGGAGTTGGATGCAGAAATGAAGGTGTTAATCCTGACCGGTTACTCCAGCATTACCACTGCAGTTGAAGCGATTAAACGTGGCGCCGCTAACTATTTATGTAAGCCTGCGGATGCCGATGATGTGTTAGCAGCGCTGTTATCTGACCATGCGGACTTAGCAACTTTAGTACCGGAGAACCCCATGTCAGTGGATCGTTTGCAGTGGGAGCATATTCAGCGTGTTTTGGCTGAGCATGACGGTAATATCTCTGCTACTGCACGCGCGCTGGGTATGCACCGTCGTACTTTGCAGCGCAAATTACAAAAACGACCTGTACATCGTTAATAGGCTCAGACGCTTGCTCGTGTATTGCAAACGTCTGCATGCGCTCGCTAGCTTAGCGTGTGCCAAACACTACAATGCTTTGGCCTTGGACGCTGATTAAGCCTTGTTCTTCTAGACTTTTAAGTACGCGCCCAGCCATTTCTCTTGAGCAGCCAACAATGTGTCCGAGCTCCTGACGTGAAATTTTAATTTGCATACCGTCAGGATGGGTGATGGCGTCTGCATGTTTGGCTAAATTAAGCAGGGCGTGAGCAACGCGCCCGCTGGTGTCTAAAAAAGCTAAGTCACCTACTTTACGACTGGTATTGCGTAAGCAATCGGACATTTGGCTGGATAGAGCGTAAAGAATATCTGGGTATTGCTGGATCAATTGGCGAAACTTTACATAGCTGATTTCTGCAATATCACAGGCAGTTTTTGCACGTACGCCAGCGCTGCGTCGCGCTGTTGTTTTGCTGTTGTTAAATAAACCCATTTCACCAAAAAAATTACCTTGGTTTAGATAACTGACAATAATTTCTTTATTGGGGCTGGGTTCAAGCACGATAGTCACAGTGCCTTGTAAGATAAAGAACAGTGATTCGCATGGTTGGCCAGCAGAAATAATCATGCTCTTACTTGGGTGATGGCGTAGATCGCATTCAGCGAGAAAGTGTTCTAGATTATCGATTTTAGGTGTAAATGTAACAACTGCCATGGTGTGTCCCTCACGCAGAACTCCGTCTACCTATACTGGGTAGCGTTCTTTTTTATATTTTCTTCAGTGTGCCTTACTTATGGTGGTGATAAGTCGTTTGTAGCTTATAAGATTGTGCAACTGTGATGTGCGTCACGTTTTCTAGTTGTACATCCGTTGGTATGGCGGGGCAAGTCGTAGCGAACACTGTGCTAAACTTGCTTTTTTTATGATTAAAGGAACTACAGCCATGCAAGCGCGAGTGAAATGGGTTGAGCAGGCGATGTTTTTAGCTGAATCAGGCAGTGGCCATACTGTAGTTATGGATGGTCCTGAGGCTAATGGTGGGCGTAATGTTGGTGTGCGACCAATGGAAATGTTGCTGATGGGGTTGGGCGGTTGCAGTACCTTTGATGTGGTTAGTATTTTAAAGAAGTCTCGCCAAGATGTGCGTGATTGTGAGGTGCGTATTGAAGCCGAGCGTGCTGAAGAAGAGCCTAAAGTCTTCACTAAAATTGCTCTACACTTTATTGTCAGCGGCAATGCGTTGAAAGAAAATGTGGTTAAGCGCGCAGTTGATTTATCTGCAGAAAAGTACTGTTCAGCATCGATTATGCTGGGCCGTGCTGGGGTGGAAATCACCCACAGCTTTGAGATTATTGAAGCAGTCTAGACCGTTGAGCAAAATAGGCTGACTTATTGTGGTTAAAAGCTGGTATCTAAAGGGCTTGCTCTGCATAATGGCGCGCCCCTTTTTTACATACTAAATGGGTGTGTAAGGGAAACCAGAATCGCATTGCGAAGAGGTGAAAACTGCCCTACGCAACTGTATTGATTT
>JAAZCO010000355.1 GCA_012513235.1 Gammaproteobacteria bacterium | reverse complement strand
CTTGATAGACAAGTTAATGACGCGAGACTTACGATCGATGTTGATGATTTTCGCTTCAACTTCGTCGCCTTCTTTCAGAACGTTACGTGCATCTTCTACACGGTCACGGCTGATTTCAGATGCTTTCAATACTGCTTCGATATCGTCTGCTAATAGGATAATTGCACCCTTAGCATCAACTTCTTTAACAGTACCAGTAACGATAGTGCCTTTCTCGTGCTCTGAAGCATAGCTTGAGAATGGATCGTCTTCTAACTGCTTGATACCCAGTGAAATGCGCTCGCGCTCTGGATCAACAGACAGAATAACGGTTTCCAGCTCATCGCCTTTCTTGTAGCGACGAACAGCTTCTTCGCCAACTTCGTGCCAGCTGATATCTGACAGGTGTACAAGACCGTCAATACCGCCGTCTAGACCGATAAAGATACCAAAGTCAGTGATTGACTTAATAGTACCGGAAATTTTATCGTTCTTATTGAACTGGCTTGAGAAATCTTCCCATGGGTTAGATTTGCACTGCTTGATACCCAGAGAAATACGACGACGTTCTTCGTCAATGTCCAGAACCTGAACTTCAACTTCATCACCAACCTGTACAACTTTAGATGGGTGAATGTTTTTGTTAGTCCAGTCCATTTCAGAAACGTGAACCAAACCTTCAACGCCTTCTTCCAGCTCAGCAAAGCAACCGTAATCCGTCAGGTTAGTTACGCGTGCATTCACACGAGTACCTTCTGGGTAGCGGGCTTTGATTGCTACCCATGGATCTTCGCCCAACTGCTTCAGGCCTAAAGATACACGGTTACGCTCGCGGTCGAATTTCAATACTTTAACGTCAATCTCGTCGCCAACGTTAACGATTTCGCCTGGGTGCTTAATGCGCTTCCAAGCCATATCAGTAATGTGCAGAAGACCATCAACGCCGCCCAGATCAACGAATGCACCGTAATCTGTAAGGTTCTTAACGATACCTTTAACTTGCTGACCTTCTTGCAGGTTCTCAAGTAGTGCTTCGCGCTCAGCGCTGTTCTCTGCTTCCAGAACGCTACGACGTGATACAACAACGTTGTTACGCTTCTGGTCAAGCTTGATAACTTTAAATTCAAGCTCTTTACCTTCTAAGTGCGCAGTGTCGCGAACTGGACGAACGTCTACCAATGAACCTGGTAGGAACGCACGAATACCGTTCACATCAACTGTAAAGCCACCTTTAACTTTACCGTTGATAACACCCATAACCACTTCTTCAGCGTTGAACGACGCTTCAAGAACCAGCCAAGACTCAGCACGCTTAGCTTTTTCGCGGGACAGTTTGGTTTCACCAAAGCCATCTTCTACCGCGTCAAGAGCTACGTGAACTTCGTCACCAATCTTGATGGTCAGTTCGCCTTGTTCGTTGTAGAACTGCTCAACTGGGATAACGCCTTCTGATTTTAAACCAGCGTGTACTGTTACCCAATCACCATCAATATCAACGATCAAACCAGTGATGATTGCACCGGGTTGCATGTCGAGGGTTTTTAGGCTTTCTTCAAAAAGGTCTGCAAAGCTTTCGCTCATGTTTAATCCTGCTGATCGAGGGCAAAAATCTGCCCAAATCCACATTCCAGAATAATGTGGTCTTATTCATAAATAGAAAACATGACAGCTATTATCTGGGAGCTGTACATGATTCAAGTTAAAGCTGAAACACACTCATGTGTATCTCATGCTTTTTATCCAGCTAAGCTGCGTACAGCAACCTCACTGAGAATTCTTTCTAGCACTTGCTCGATGGTCATAGTCGTTGAATCTAAGATGATTGCATCATCTGCAGGCTTCAATGGCGCTACGCTACGATTGGTGTCACGCTCATCACGCGCACGAATCTCCTCGAGAAGACTCGTTAATGTAACAGTTTCACCCTTGTCCTTCAACTGTAAATATCGACGACGTGCACGTTCCTCTGCACCTGCAGTTAAAAAAACCTTCAGCGGTGCATCAGTAAAGACCACGGTACCCATATCGCGGCCATCAGCAATTAAACCTGGCGCTTGACGAAAGTTTTGCTGGCGACGTAACAATCCGGTACGCACTCCTGGCAATGCCGCCACTTGCGAAGCGTGCGCTCCGACTGTTTCATTACGAATACTGTCGGTGACATCAACTGATTCCAAGAGAATGCGCTGGCTATTATTTACACTGTCCAATACAAACTGCACATCTAAGCAGACAGCAAGATGCTCAAGAGCGTCTTCATCGTCTAAAGCGATTGCGTGCTTGTCTGCCGCAAGGGCTAGCACACGGTATAACGCGCCCGAATCAAGTAAATGCCATTGCAAATGTGATGCGAGTAACCCAGCGACAGTGCCTTTGCCTGAACCGCTGGGGCCATCGATAGTGATGACAGCCGGCAGACTCACGCTTGCACCTCTTCAGCGACATGCATACCGACTTGCTTGCATAATGCTAAGAAGTTCGGGAAGGATGTCGCTACATGCACGCTGTCATGGATACGAATCGGTGCATTCGCGCGCAAGGCTGCAACACTAAAGGACATCGCAATACGGTGATCACCGTGTGCCCAAACTTCACCACCACCCATTTGTCCGCCTTCAATAATGATACCGTCTGGCGTGCCTTCGGCATGAATACCCAGTGTAGTTAAGCCATCAACCATCACTTGAATACGGTCGGACTCTTTCACGCGCAACTCTTCTGCACCGCGTAAAACTGTGCGGCCCTGAGCGCAAGCGGCAGCAATAAACAGCACGGGAAACTCATCAATGGCAAGGGGTACCAAGTCCAATGGAATCTCAATACCTTTTAAGTTGGCACTGCGCACACGAATATCGGCAACCAACTCACCGCCCACTTCATGCACACGCTCCATACTGAGGTCAGCACCCATCAGCTTTAAGATATCAATGATACCGGTGCGGGTTGGGTTGATGCCCACATGCTGCAAAACCAACTCTGAGTCAGGCGCAATACTGGCCGCTACCATAAAGAAGGCTGCAGATGAGATATCCGCTGGCACTTCAATATGGGTGCCGGTCAATTCATGATTGGCTTCAACTTTTGCCGTAGCAGCATGCACTTCTACAGGGTAACCAAAACCACGTAACATACGCTCGGTATGATCGCGAGTCGGTGCTGGCTCCGTCACTGAGGTTTCGCCACTGGCGTACATACCTGCTAATAGCAAGCAAGACTTTACTTGGGCGCTGGCCATCGGCATATCGTAATGCATGCCGGTTAAGCGCTGACCACCACGCAAAGTCAGTGGTGGACGACCTTCTGCGGCGGTCTCAATGACCGCACCCATCTCACGCAATGGTTTGGCAATACGATTCATCGGACGCTTGGACAGTGATGCGTCGCCCGTCAAGGTTGTATCAAAAGCTTGCGCGGCCAAAATACCGGACAGCAAGCGCATGGTGGTGCCTGAGTTGCCGACATAAATCGGACCTGGCGGTGGCTTTAAACCATGCAAGCCAACACCGTGTACGACAACGCGACCATTCTCAGGGCCTTCAATCACCACACCCATATCACGGAAGGCCTGAATGGTGGCTAACGCATCTTCACCTTCAAGAAAGCCTTCAACCTCGGTCACACCGTTCGCTAAAGAACCCAGCATAATCGCACGGTGCGAAATAGACTTATCACCTGGCACGCGAATGGTGCCATTGACCTGCCCACCCGGGCTAGCTAAAAAAACAAGATCATTATCAAGCATGGTTTTCACATAGGCCCTTTGGGCTAAAATTGTACTAAAATGTTCGCGGGCTACACGGGCTCGGGTAAACACACCAAGCAGATGACGCCCATCTTTTTCGGCAATCGCCTGACGCAACTCATCCAGATCATCACGATACTGATCCAACTGTTCGAGCACGGCTTCACGGTTAGCAAGAAAAATATCGTGCCACATCAGT
>JAAZCO010000354.1 GCA_012513235.1 Gammaproteobacteria bacterium | reverse complement strand
TTCAGGTAAGCCCGTGGTGGCGATTGGGCAATTTGTGGTGCCAGCGGATTCGCCCCATATCATTGAGTCTAAATCCTTTAAGTTGTATCTCAACTCGTTAAATCAAAGCGTATTTAGCGATTTTGCTCAGGTGCAGGCCGTACTAGAAGCAGACTTGTCAGCGGTGGCGCAAGCGCCGGTGCAGGTGCGGATTAAAACTTTAGATGAGATGACTGCCGAAGGTTTGCAGCAACCGTTAGGTGTTTGCGTGGACGACCTGGATATTCAAATCAGCAGCTATGAGCAGCCGACAGCCAAGTTGCTGCAGTGCGGTACTGAGCAGGTCGAAGAGCATCTGTACAGTCATTTACTTAAGTCCAATTGCCCAGTCACCGATCAGCCCGACTGGGGCACGCTGCAGGTGCATTACCGTGGTGCGGCGCTGGATCATGCCAGCTTGCTGACCTATGTGGTGAGCTTTCGTCAGCATCAAGATTTTCATGAACAATGTGTGGAGCGTATCTTTTTAGATTTACAGCGCTGCCTCAATCCTGAAT
This sequence comes from Gammaproteobacteria bacterium, assembly GCA_012513235.1. GTDB lineage: Bacteria > Pseudomonadota > Gammaproteobacteria > Pseudomonadales > Pseudomonadaceae > Denitrificimonas. The sequence goes on along the minus strand of JAAZCO010000354.1, from coordinate 1,104 downwards.
TTCTGCAAGTGTCGGCGCGCTATGTCCGCCGTGGCGGTTTAGATATTAATCCGTACCGCAGTACCCAAGCTATGTCGATCAGTAATGTACGTTTGGCGCGTCAATAAATACGAGGGTGCAATAGGTTGTTTTTGAGTTCTTTTTTACATAGGTTGGCAGCATGACGCAGGATTACGATCGTATTAAACTGGAAGCCAGTTGGAAGGCAGCGCTCGCGGCTGAGTTTGACCAGCCTTATATGCAGCAATTGGCGAATTTTTTACGTGAAGAAAAACAGCAAGCCAAGGTGATTTATCCACCGGGTCCGCTGATTTTTAATGCGCTGAATCTAACGCCTTTACCGCAGGTTAAGGTAGTGATTTTAGGCCAAGATCCCTATCACGGTCCGGGTCAGGCGCATGGTTTAAGCTTTTCTGTGCCTGAGGGTGTTGCCATTCCACCGTCGTTACTCAATATGTATAAAGAGTTGCAGCGGGATTTAAATATCACTATCCCCCAGCATGGCTGCTTAGAACGCTGGGCAGAACAAGGCGTGTTATTGCTCAATACCACGCTGACCGTCGAGCAAAGCAAAGCTGGAGCCCATGCTAAGGCAGGCTGGCAGCGCTTTACTGATCGTATTATTGAATGTGTCAATCAACAGCAAGAGCATGTGGTGTTTATGCTTTGGGGCGCGCACGCACGCAGTAAAGCGCAGAGTATTGATGCCAGTAAACACTTGGTGCTGCAGTCAGTGCATCCATCACCTTTATCAGCCTATCGCGGCTTTATTGGTAATGGGCACTTCAGTCAGTGCAATAAGTTTTTACAGCGCACAGGACAAACGCCGATTGAGTGGCGCTTACCTGAGTTAAGTCGCGAACAAGCAGAGTTAGTGCTGTAACTGTCGGTTAAGAGCTTGCACCTGTTTCATCGCTCAGTTGTGTGAGCAGGCGCTCAATCGCTGCGTCGAATTCATCTAGGGCTGGATCAAGCTGCGCGACATTATTTTTAATCAGTGTTTCGCAGGTTTTACAGATGGCACGCAATTGCGGCACGCCACAATATTGCGTTGCGCCATGCACGCGGTGAATACGTTCGAGTAAAGCATGACGATCACCTTGC
>JAAZCO010000052.1 GCA_012513235.1 Gammaproteobacteria bacterium | reverse complement strand
TTATTTAAACCTTCAGTGGCCATCAACACATAACGGTCACGCTCAATATCATATAAATACACTGAGCAGACGTGACTGTTCATCGCTACGCGCACTTGCTTAACGATAATCGCCAACGCTGCGGGTAAATCTTTAGCAGCGTTCACTTCTTGGGAGATCATGCGCAGCATAGTGAGCATGCTGCTATCGGTGCGCGTGGAGTCGGACAACTTAGGTTTAGTCTCGAATAGGAAGTTGGTAGGCCAGCTCTTTTAAAGCACGGCGGTAAACATCACGTTTAAAGGCAACGACTTGCCCCAACGGATACCAATAGCTGACCCAACGCCAGCCATCAAACTCAGGCTTGGGAGTCAGGTCCATACGCACACGTTCATCACTGCTACGCAAACGCAGCAAAAACCACTTTTGTTTTTGACCGATACACAAAGGCTGACTGTGCGTGCGTACTAAGCGTTGTGGTAAACGATAGCGCAACCAGCCACGGGTGCAAGCGAGGATTTCAACATCTTGCTCTTGCAGGCCAATTTCTTCATGTAACTCACGGTATAACGCCTGTTCAGCGCTTTCGTTGGGGTTAATTCCACCTTGTGGAAACTGCCACGCATCTTGGTTGACACGGCGCGCCCACAGTACTTGTCCGTTATCGTTGGTCAGGATGATGCCGACGTTCGGACGAAACCCATCTGAATCAATCATGTCCGCATCCTAGATTAAAATTATTGTCTCCATTGTTCCACAAAGCGCGCTAGAGCGGCAACGCGCTTTCTGGTCTGCATGGGCAGGCGCGCTGAAAATCGTTATGCTGGAGGCTCTTTTATCATTGATTAAGGTATCTGCCGTGCGATTGGCTATTTTTGACTTGGACAACACCTTATTAGCAGGCGACAGTGATCACCAGTGGGGCGAGTATTTATGTTCGCGCGGTTTGGTGGATGCTGATGCTTATCGTGCAAAAAATGATCAGTTTTATGCTGACTATGTCGCCGGTCAGTTGGATGTGATCGCTTATCAAAATTTCTGCCAAGAAGCCTTGGGCAAGACTGATAAAGCTGTGCTCGATGAATGGCATGCAGGTTTTATGCGTGACTGTATTGAGCCGATGATTTTGGCCAAAGGTGAGGCGCTCATCGCTCAGCACCGTGCGGCAGGTGATCTTGTGATGATTATTACTGCGACCAATCGCTTTATTACTGGGCCAATTGCTCAGCGTTTAGGTGTTGAGCATTTAATCGCCACTGAGTGCGGTATGCAAAATGGTCAGTACACGGGTGAGTTGGTGGATGTACCCAGCTTTCAGGCAGGGAAAATCACTCGTCTTAATACTTGGTTGGCTGAGCATCAAGCCACTTTAGACGACAGCTATTTTTACAGTGATTCTTACAACGACTTACCGCTGCTTGAGCAAGTGACCCATGCGATAGCCGTTGATCCTGATGATACCTTGCGTGACATTGCTGTGCAGCGTGGTTGGACAGTACTCAGTTTGCGCGATTGATGCATCTTTATTGAGCTTAAGTAGGCGGGTGATACGATGGGCTGTTACAGATAATCTATAATAGTGTATTGTATTGGTACTTATTGATTGGAGAGCCAACATGACTCGTCTACAAAGTTTAATCAGCGGTGCGGTACTGTCTTTAGCAGTGTTTTCTGTGCAAGCAGTGGAGCTAGCCATCAGCGCTGAAGATGCCTATGCCAAAACTCAGCAAACGCAAGAGCGCGTGTTGTTAGTCGATGTGCGTGATCCGGTCGAGATTATGTTTGTGGGTTTTACTGATGCGGTGGATGTGAATATTCCGTTTTTAATGGCGGATCGCAGCAAGTGGAACGCTGAACGCAATATTTTCCCGATGGAGCGTAATCCTGAATTTGTCGCGCAAATTAAAGCTGAACTGGCCAAGCGTGGTTGGGATGAAAACACTGAAGTGATTACCATGTGCCGCTCGGGTAGTGAGCGTGGTGAGCCGAGTGCCATCGTGTTGCGTGAAGCAGGTTTACCTAATGCGCGCTTTGTCGTAAATGGTTTTCAGGGTGGTGCTGAGAGTGAAGGTCCACAAGCCGGTATGCGAGTAAAAAACGGCTGGCAGAACTCGGGTTTACCTTGGAGCAGCAAGCTCAATGGCGAGAAAATTTACCGCACTGACCGTTAAGCGCACTTGCGCTGCTGATACGCATGCAGTATGTTAATTGCACTGTTTGGAGTTATTTATGTTAAATCACGCATTAAAAACACTATTAATTGCTCAGCCTAGTGCTGCTGCGATGAACTGTGCGCGTGGGTTAAGTAACTCCGTTGCGTATTATTTTTATGGATATTGGTTTAGCCCAAGGCGCGCCTGATATCCATACAGGTGGGCCTCTTTAACTAGGACGCCTACCACTGCTTTATTAAAACCCCGGTTGGCTTCCCACCCGGGGTTTTTTGTTTTTAGAATTTAAGTTTTTGAATATTTAAGAGGACATCAACATGGCAATGTATGCACGTTATCCAGAGCGTTTCGATGATTTGAGCTGGCGCTTTAGCAATCACAAGCTGGCATTACCCAATAGTTTAAGACGACTTACTCGATAAAATGTACAGCGGTTCAGCCGCTGATATAAGGATAATTATGAACGCTCTACATACTGCTCTTGCTTTTGATCACACTCATGCTGCTCTTGAAGCTGCCAATACCAGCATTTTGCTCCCGTCAGGTCGCAAAACTCAGGTTCTCGCCAGTCCTGAAGAACTGCGCCAACAGTTACCGCTCAGTGCAGCGCTGGCACATCGCGTGCAGCAGCAGCGCGAGCAAGTGCGTGCGATTCTCAACGGTGAAGATTCCCGTTTATTGGTAGTGATAGGCCCCTGTTCTATTCACAGCATTGATGAAGCGCTTGAATATGCCGAGCGTTTAGCGCGGTTATCCAGCCAGGTCAGCGAACATATGTTGTTGGCCATGCGTATTTATATTGAAAAGCCGCGCACCACTGTGGGTTGGAAAGGTTTGCTGTATGACCCGCATTTAGATGGTAGCGCTGATATGGCGCAGGGTTTACAGCTGTCACGTCAGTTGATGTTGCGCATGTTGGAGTTGGATTTACCGGTTGCCACAGAGTTATTACAGCCCTTAGCTGCCAGCTACTTTGATGACCTATTGAGCTGGGCGGCGATTGGTGCGCGCACCAGTGAGTCGCAAATTCACCGAGAAATGGTCAGTGGTTTAGAGCTGCCGGTGGGTTTTAAAAACGGTACCGATGGCAGTGTGGGTATTGCTTTAGATGCGATGCGCTCTGCCGCTCATGCCCATCAGCATTTTGG
>JAAZCO010000353.1 GCA_012513235.1 Gammaproteobacteria bacterium | reverse complement strand
GAAGTGCATGTTGAGCGCACTCAGCGTCGTGGTATTGTCGGTAACATCTATAAAGGTAAAATTGTCCGTGTGTTGCCGGGCATGCAGGCGGCTTTTGTTGATATAGGTTTGTCACGTGCGGCCTTTATCCATGCAGCGGATATCACTGGTCGTGAAGGTGTTACGGGTGAAGGTATCAGTGGTTTGGTGCATGAAGGCCAAGCGTTAGTGGTACAGGTGACTAAAGATCCGATTGGCAGTAAAGGTGCACGCCTGACTACCAACCTATCCATTCCTTCGCGCTATCTGGTGTATATGCCCAGCAGCAGCCATATTGGTGTGTCGCTTAAAATTGAAGGCGAAGCTGAGCGTGAGCGTTTAAAGCAAGCAGTGACCGAGTGCTTAGCCAGCGAAGGTTTGCAGGATAAAGGTGGCTTTATTATTCGCACGGCCACTGAAGGCGCCGCGCGTGAAGCCATTATGGTGGATATTCGTTACTTGCACCGTTTGTGGGAGCAAGTGCGTGAGCAGATGAAAGTCTGTGGTGCCCCAACAGTGATTTATGAAGAGCTGTCTTTACCGTTACGCACTTTGCGTGATTTAGCTGCTGAGCATACTGAAAAAGTGCGCATTGATTCGCGTGAAACTTTAGTTAAAGCGCAGCAGTTTGTGGCTGAGTTGATGCCGGAAATTGCTGATCGCATTGAGCATTACCCCGGTGAGCGTCCGCTGTTTGACCTGTATGGCATTGAGGATGAGATTCAAAAGGCGCTAGAGCGCAAAGTGCCATTAAAGTCTGGCGGTCACTTGGTGATTGATCCAACTGAGGCAATGACCACTATTGATGTGAATACCGGCGCCTTTGTCGGGCATCGTAATCTTGAAGAAACTGTATTTAAAACCAATCTTGAAGCGGCTTTGACCATTGCTCGCCAACTGCGCTTGCGCAATGTGGGTGGCATTATCATTATCGACTTTATTGATATGGAAGACGAAGAACACCGTCGCCAAGTGCTGCGCACGCTGGAGCGTCAATTAGAGCGCGATTATGCCAAAACTAATATTATTGGCATTACCGAATTAGGCTTGGTGCAAATGACCCGCAAGCGCACGCGGGAAAGCTTGACTCAAGTCTTGTGTGAGCCTTGCTCAACCTGTCAGGGGCGCGGACAAGTGCGCACTGCAGAAACGATTTGTTATGAGATTTTTCGGGAAATTATTCGCGAAGCTCGCGCCTTTCAGGCCGATGGTTATATGGTGTTGGCCAGCCAAAGCGTGGTTGATCGTTTGCTCGATGAAGAGTCGGGTAATGTCGCAGACTTAGAATCCTTTATTGGTCATCCGATCCGCTTTCAGGTTGAAAGCATGTACTCACAGGAGCAGTACGATGTTGTCTTGCTCTGATGCAATTGTGACTTAGGCGCTGAGGATGAGAGTGCTCTTGCCGATGCTCTCACGCGTGCTGCGTGTCGGTTTGTGGCTATTAGCAGGGGTGCTGATGCTGGCGGCGTTGTATGTCAGTCTTGGTCGGCAATTCATGCCTTTAGTGGCTGAATACCGCAGTGAAATCCAACAGCAACTGCAACAGAGCCTGCAGCAAAAGCTACAGATTGAACAGCTTGAAGGTGGCTGGCGTGGTTTTTCTCCGTTATTGACTGCGCGCTATGTCACGCTCGGTGAAGGTGAGGCCGCGCTGCAGGTTGAGTCTGTGCATATTCAGCCCGATATCCTTGCCAGTATCCTGGCTGGCGAGCTGCGTTTACGTGCTGTGACCCTGACAGGTTTGCAACTGCAAGTGCTGGAAGATCAACACGGCCATTGGGCCTTGCAAGGTTTGGTGCTACAAGACACTGAGCAGGCTGCTTTTCATCTGAATGATCTACTGGCTAAGCTGCAGCATGTAGGGCAGCTGAGTGTGTTAGATAGCCGCATTATAGTGCAGGCGGCTGAGCGTGAGCCTTTGGCCTTGACCTATGCAGGTTTTACTTTGCGCCAATCCGGTGCACAGCGCCGCTTTGATCTCAGTGCAGTGCTACCCGATGGTGAAAAGCTTGAGCTCAGCGCACAAGGGCAGTTGATTGCAGGTGATTGGCGCAAAAGTGCGCTAACACTCTATTTAAAAACCCCCAGCAGCAATCTTGCGCAATGGCTGCCACAACAATATTTACACCACTGGCAGCTGACAAGTTTAAAAGCTGGCGCAGAGTTGTGGCTGCAAGCGGCGCAAGGGCAAGTCAATAGCGCCGCATTACGTCTCAATACTCTCGAGTTGCACGGCCAGCAAGCGGATGCCGAGCCATTGCAAATCCAAAGTCATAACGGCTTAGCCTGGTATCAGCGCAGCGCTGGTATGCAGCGCGCTTGGTTTGAGCGTTTCGTGGTACAGATAGATGAGTTACCTGCGCGTGATCTATCGGTGCTGGCCAGTTATGAAAACGCTGATACAGCGCAGTGGCGATTGGCCCTTGAGCGTCTTGAGCTTACCGATCTGCATTATGTGCTGGAGCGTGTGGTGGAGTTACCTGCCGTCGCAGCGGATGTGCTGCACAGTATGCAGCCGCGCGGTGCGTTGCAGAATTTACAAGTGCAATGGCGGCCTGATGCAGCGTTGGCTGAGCGTTTAGAATTTGTCAGTAATGTAGAGAATATAGAGTTTTCTGCTTGGCATGATGTACCTGCAGCCAGTGGTATTAGCGGGCTGATTAGCGGTGACCTGTTGCAAGGTGAACTGCGTTTAGCCACTGATAGCGGTTTTAGCCTTCATTTGGCTAACTTATTTCCCAAACCATGGCTGTATGAGCGCGCCCATGCGCAATTACTCTGGGAGTTTGATGATTTAGGTTTTACCCTAAAAAGCCCCTACCTGAAGGTCAAAGGTGAAGAGGGTGATATTGCTGGTGACTTTTTAATACGCTTATTCACTGACCCGGCCGAAGAAGACTATATGGATCTGCGTGTGGGCTTGCGTGATGGCGATGCCAGTTATACCGGTAAATATTTACCCACTTTAGTGCCTGATTTTAGCAAGGACTTAGCCCATTGGCTCAATACTGCGATTCAGGCAGGGCATATTGAACAGGGTTATTTTCAGTACCAAGGTTCGTTAAATAAAGGCACACCAGCCGAAGCGCGTTCGCTCAGTTTGTATTTTGCCGTTGAGGACGCTCAGTTGGAGTATCAGCCTGGTTGGCCCGCCTTAACCGAGGCCAGTGCGCAGGTATTGATTGAAGACAGCGGTGTGCGTATCAGTCTTGACCAAGGCAAAATTCTCAATTCGCCCATCAGCAGTGCTTATGCTGAAGTCATGCACGGAACGTCTGCAGCGATACCGGTATTAGAGTTGCATGCAGAGTTACAGAGCAGCATGAGCGATGGCTTGTATTTTTTACAAAAAACGCCTTTGGCTCTAGAAACGTTAGAGTTTGCTAAGTGGCAGGGTAAGGGCAGCTTACCGGCAGTGTTAGACCTCAAGGTACCTTTAGCCGCGCAGCAGCCGGTGCAAATTAAAGTGGATTTAAATGCGCAGGGCGTTGAGCTAGAAATGCCGGATATTAATGTGCACTTGTATAAGCTCACCGGACCTTTTGTGTTTGACAGTCAGCGTGGTTTGAGCGCGAAAAAAGTGACGGGCCAATTCTTAGGCCAAGCGTTTACTGGTGATATCAGTGCACAAGGCCGCGCCGGTCAATTAAGCACACATATTGATGTGCGCGGCTTAATGCCGTTAGAGCAACTCACCACTTGGGCGCAGATCAATGAGCCGCTGCCAGTGACTGGTACTTTGCCATACCGCTTGCGAGTGTTGTTAGAAGGCGATGACAGCCAGTTACGCATTGACTCCAGCTTGTTGGGCGTAGCTATTGATCTGCCTGCGCCCTTTGGTAAAACTGCCAGCCAAGAAAGTTATGCTGATTGGCGTATGACCTTAGCCGGAGCAGAGCGTCGTTATTGGCTGGACTATGCTGATCAAGTCAGCCTGAGCCTAGCGGCTGCCACGGATAATATCTTGGCGGGTCGCGCACAGTTGCGTTTGGGCGGTGGTTTAGCGCGTTTACCGACCCAAGCCGGCTTGCGTGTCACCGGTCGTTTAAATAGCTTTGATCTTGAGCGCTGGCAAGCTGTGCTGCAACGCTACAGCGTGCCGCAAAAGGAAGGCGTGCAGTTTTTACGCAGTGCTAAGTTGGACCTGCGGCGCGTGCAAGGTTTTGGTCTGACGGCCAATAACTTAAAAATAGATTACCGCCCACAACCATCGGGCTGGCAATTAGGCCTTCAGAGCATGCAAGTGCAGGGCCAGATTGTTGATCCCGGTGGTCAGCAGCCCTTGCAGTTGTATTTACAGCACCTGCGCCTACCCGCGGCTGAGAAAAATCAAGCCGCGCCGCAGGATGCGTTGGCTGATTTTGATATGCGCACTATCCCAGCACTGAATATTAAAATCGATGCGCTATGGATGGGCGAAACCCATTTGGGTGCCTTAGCTTTCCAGACGCGCCCGCAAGCCAATGGTGTGCTATTTGATCAGTTAAACCTATCGCTTAAAGGTTTGCATGTGGATGGCCAGTTAGGTTGGCAGCGTGAGAAGGGGCAGGTCAGTAGTTGGTATAAAGGCCGCCTTAGCGGCGACAATATAGCTGATGTGCTTAAAGCGTGGGATTTTGCCCCGAGCATCAGCAGTGATAATTTTCGTGTCGATACCCAGTTACGCTGGACAGGTTCACCGGCAGCTTTTGCTTTAGAAAAACTCGATGGTGATGCTCGGGTGCAGTTTCGCAAAGGGCAGATGTCCAGCGTTGATGGCAGTGCGCAAGCTTTGCGGGTGTTTGGTTTACTCAACTTTGATTCGATTGGTCGGCGTTTACGCTTAGACTTTTCTGACTTGTTTGGTAAAGGCTTGGCTTACGATCGAATCAAGGGGCAGTTGCTGGTAAGCAAGGGGGTTTATCGCACACAAACACCTCTGGTTTTGGAAGGCCCGTCGAGTAACTTTGAGCTTGATGGGCAGTTGAATCTGGTTAGCGATCAGGTTCAGGCTAAACTATTAGTCACTTTACCCTTAACCAATAATTTACCGCTGGCTGCTATTGCTATTGGTGCTCCTGCGGTGGGTGGGGCGCTGTTTTTAGTGGATCGATTAATAGGTGATCGTTTATCGCGCTTTGCCAGTGTCACTTATCATATTTCTGGTGATTGGCAGCAGCCTGATATCTCCTTAGTGAAAAAGCCTGCTAAATAGCAGGCTAGATCCACAGTGTGACGGCCAGCTAGGCGCGTTGTGCGATGGGTAGCAACTGCGCATCAGCTAGAATTTTGCGTGCATGCAGCAGTGACTCTTCGGTAAGGTCGATGCCGCCGAGCATGCGCGCAACTTCTTCTACGCGTTGTTCGTGACTGAGCACTTTAACAGCCGTGTGGGTGGACTTTTGTTTGCGTTCTTTATGCACGTAGAGATGCTGGTGACCTTGGGCTGCGACTTGCGGTAAGTGCGTAACAGTTAACACTTGGCCGTTTTCACCCAGTTGACGCAGCAGTTGACCGACAATTTCAGCGGTCGGTCCACCAATGCCCACATCCACTTCGTCAAATACTAACGTTGGGACGCGTGAAGTTTGTGCGGTAATCACCTGAATTGCCAAGCTAATCCGTGACAGCTCACCACCGGATGCAACTTTCGCTAACGCACGTAAGGGTTGGCCCGGGTTGGCGCTGACTAAAAATTCAATACTCTCCAAACCGTAAGCTGTGGGTGTCGCGGACTCGCTAGGTTGCAGTACCACACTAAACTCACCATCAGGCATACCCAGCATATGCAGTTGCTGCATCACTGCGCTGGCCAGTTTTTTCGCCGCTTTGTTGCGTAGTTTGCTCAAAGCTTGGGCTTTTTGGTTGAACTCAGTCACCAGTAGAGCGGCTGCTTGTTGTAAGTGCTCAAGGCTCGCGTCATCAGCGTCCAGTGATTCGAGTTCAGTTTGCAGTTGTGCTTGCAGCGCATGCAGCTGCTCAGGTACCACGCGGTGTTTGCGCGCTAAGGTATAAATGCTATCCAAGCGTTCTTCAATCCATTGTTGGCGTTGTGGATCAGCATCAAAATTATCAACGAAATTATTAAACTCGCTGACCGCTTCTTCCATCTGAATATGGGCGCTGGCCAGCAGCTCTGTGGCTTGCACAAAAGCTTGGGGTGCCGCAGTGATGGCGTTAGCACGTTGCAGTAAAGAACCAATGATACTCAAAACATTACTGCTGTCGTTGTCGCTGCAGGTATCAATAATTTGTCGGCAGTTTTCTAGCAGGCTTTCAGAATTGCTTAAGCTTTTATGCTCTTGTTCAAGCTGCTCAACCTCGTCAGCCTGCACCGCTAAAATATCCAGCTCTTCTAATTGGTAGGTTAGTAATTGGCGACGTGCGCGTTGCTCTTCTTCGTTAGCTTTAAGTTGGGCCAATTGCTGCTGCGTGTTACGCCAGCGCTGAGCGATACTTTGTATGCCGCGTGAATGCTCGGTAGCTCCGGCAAACTCATCGAGTAAACGGCGATGCGTATCGGTTTTTAATAGGGACTGATGTTCATGCTGACTGTGGATATCAATCAGTAGTTCGCCTACAGCTTTTAAGTCAGCCAAGGGGCAGGGAGTACCGTTGATATAGGCTCGTGAGCGACCTTCGCGGGTAATCACGCGGCGCAACAGGCAGTGTGGCCCGTTTTCTAAATCGCGCTCTTTGAGCCAATGCTGGGCTTCAGGGATACGAGATATATCAAAGCTGCTGAGAATATCGGCTTTATCAGCACCGGGGCGAATCACGCTGCTATCAGTACGTGCGCCTAACGTCAGGCTTAAGGCGTCGAGCATAATCGACTTACCGGCACCGGTTTCACCGGTGATAACGCTCATGCCTTCGTGTAACTCAAGATCAAGGTGATCGACGATGGCGTAATTTTGTACTGAAATATGGACTAGCATGGCTACAGCTCCCGTGTTGTGCTGTTCATTTATACAGTGAAATAAACAGTGTTTTCAAGAGGCAGTGTGCAATTCTTATAAAAAAGCTGCTAAATCCGACAGTCGGTGAAGGCTCTAAGCGCGTGTTTTGCAGGCTTGGGTGGGTATTGCATAAAAAAATAAATAAATTCGTCTGTTGACGCTTGAAGTTGTCAGCACCAGCCCCATATAACCATGCATAACGCAGGTGAATGTCCTGCATGACTTTTTAAGGAGGGTGCCATGACTGACGAGCAAACTTTAGACGAGCAAACGTCTGACTTAGATGCTGATAATCAACAAGCCGAAGTAGGCTCAGCAGATCAACGCATCGCTGAATTAGAAGACCAGCTCGCTACTGCACAAGATAATGCCTTACGCGCGGCTGCAGAAATGCAAAACGTTCGTCGTCGTGCGGAGCAAGATATTGAAAAGGCGCATAAATTTGCCTTAGAAAAATTTGCTACGGATTTACTAGCGGTGCTCGACAGCTTAGAGCGCGGTATTGAAGTCTCAGATCCGAGCGATGAGAAGATTCGCCCGATGCGCGAAGGTATGGAGCTGACCTATAAGCTATTTTTGGACACGCTCAAGCGCTTCCAAGTTGAGCGTTTGGATCCACAAGGCGAGCCCTTTAATCCAGAGCAGCAGCAAGCAATGGCCATGGAAGAAAGCATCCATGTTGAGCCCAATAGCGTGTTGAAAGTATTCCAGTGTGGTTATGCCATGAACGGTCGTTTACTGCGTCCAGCCATGGTTGTGGTCAGTAAAGCGCCGAGTGAGCCACCTGTAAAAATTGATGAGCAGGCTTGAAATTTTCATAAACGGCCCCATCTAGTTAAACAAGCGAATTAATAGGTTATTCAGTCCAGCATCAGCTGTGAATGAAACAGAATTTAGGAGATTTAAAATGGGTAAAATTATCGGTATTGACTTGGGTACCACCAACTCATGCGTATCAGTCATGGAAAACGGTGTTGCTAAAATTCTAGAAAACGCAGAAGGCGGTCGTACCACTCCTTCAATCATTGCTTACACCAATGATGGCGAAATTCTAGTTGGTCAAGCGGCTAAGCGTCAGGCTGTCACTAACCCGCACAACACGCTCTATGCAGTGAAACGTTTGATCGGTCGTCGTTTTGACGAAGATGTTGTACAAAAAGATATTCAGATGGTTCCTTACAAAATCGCTAAAGCAGACAATGGTGATGCTTGGGTGGAAGTGAAGGGCGAGAAAATGGCGCCACCGCAAATCTCTGCGGAAGTGTTGAAGAAAATGAAAAAGACCGCCGAAGATTATCTCGGCGAGCCAGTGACCGAAGCGGTTGTCACTGTACCTGCATACTTTAACGACAGTCAGCGTCAAGCCACTAAAGATGCGGGCCGTATTGCTGGTTTAGATGTTAAACGCATCATTAACGAGCCAACCGCAGCCGCACTGGCTTACGGTATGGACAAGGCAGCAGGCGACCACACTGTTATCGTTTATGACTTGGGTGGTGGTACTTTTGACGTTTCAGTCATTGAAATTGCTGAAGTCGATGGCGAGCACCAATTTGAAGTGTTGGCAACCAACGGTGACACCTTCTTAGGTGGTGAAGACTTTGACAACATGTTGATCAATGATCTTGTTGACCAGTTTAAGAAAGACAGTGGTATGGACCTCAAGGGTGACCCACTGGCGATGCAGCGTCTAAAAGAAGCTGCAGAAAAAGCAAAAATTGAGCTGTCTTCAGCGCAGCAGACTGATGTTAACCTGCCGTATATCACTGCAGATGCAAGCGGTCCTAAGCACCTGAACTTGGTGGTAACGCGTGCAAAACTTGAAGGTCTGGTTGGCGATTTAGTTGCACGTACCCTTGAGCCATGCCGTGTTGCACTTAAAGATGCGGGTATTGATGTCAGCGAGATCAACGATGTGATCTTGGTGGGTGGTCAAACACGTATGCCATTAGTACAAAAAGCCGTAGCTGATTTCTTTAAGAAAGAAGCGCGTCGCGATGTAAACCCTGATGAAGCAGTAGCAATGGGTGCGGCGATTCAAGGTGCGGTATTGTCAGGTGATGTAAAAGACGTTCTGCTGTTAGACGTAAGCCCACTGACTCTTGGTATTGAAACCATGGGTGGCATTATGACGGCGCTGATTGAGAAAAACACTACGATTCCGACCAAGAAATCACAAGTGTTCTCAACCGCAGACGACAACCAGAATGCAGTAACCATTCACGTATTGCAGGGTGAGCGTAAGCAAGCGGCAGTGAACAAATCACTGGGTCGTTTTGACTTGTCAGACATTCCACCAGCACCACGTGGTACGCCACAAATTGAAGTGACCTTTGATATTGATGCCAACGGTATTCTGAACGTTTCGGCCAAAGATAAAGCCACTGGTAAAGAGCAGTCCATCGTGATTAAAGCCAACTCTGGTTTAAGCGATGAAGAAGTTGAGCAAATGGTACGTGACGCTGAAGCGCATGCTGATGAAGACCGTAAGTTTGAAGAGCTAGCGACTGCGCGTAACCAAGGTGACCAATTGGTGCACGCAACCCGTAAGATGATTACCGAAGCGGGCGACAAAGCCACTGACGAAGACAAAGCTAAAATCGAAGCGGCATTAGCTGAGTTGGAAGAGGCGGTTAAAGGCGACGACAAAGAAGCCATTGACGCTAAAGTTGCTGCACTGTCAGAAGCGAGCGCACCATTGGCAGAAAAAATGTACGCCGAGCAAGCGCAGCAAGGTGAGCAAGCTACGGATGCAACCGGTGACGACAATAACGATGATGTTGTTG
>JAAZCO010000352.1 GCA_012513235.1 Gammaproteobacteria bacterium | reverse complement strand
GCCAACCTGCTGGAAGAGCTTGAGCAGTTAGGTTTTGGTATTGTTGGTTTTGCTTGCACCACCTGTAACGGTATGAGTGGTGCACTGGATCCTGTGATCCAGCAAGAAATCATTGATCGTGACCTGTACGCTACCGCTGTATTGTCAGGTAACCGTAACTTTGATGGCCGTATTCACCCTTATGCTAAACAAGCATTCTTGGCTTCACCGCCACTCGTGGTTGCTTACGCCATCGCCGGTACCATCCGTTTCGATATTGAAAAAGATGCACTGGGTTACGACAAAGAAGGTAATCCAATTACCCTCAAAGACCTGTGGCCAACCGATGCAGAGATTGATGCGATTGTTGCTGCTAGCGTTAAGCCCGAGCAATTCAACCAAGTTTACATTCCAATGTTTGACTTAGGTTCGATCACGCAATCGCCAAGCCCGCTGTATGACTGGCGCCCGATGAGTACTTATATCCGTCGTCCGCCGTACTGGGAAGGTGCATTGGCCGGTGAGCGCACTATGAAAGGTATGCGTCCATTAGCCGTACTGGGTGACAACATCACCACTGACCACCTCTCGCCATCCAACGCGATTATGATGGACAGTGCTGCCGGTGAATACCTGCACAAAATGGGCTTGCCAGAAGTTGACTTCAACTCCTACGCTACCCACCGTGGTGACCACCTGACTGCACAGCGTGCTACTTTTGCTAACCCAAAACTATTTAATGAAATGGTCTTGGACGAGCAGGGCAAGGTACGTCAAGGATCGCTGGCGCGCATTGAGCCAGAAGGCCAAGTGACCCGTATGTGGGAAGCGATTGAAACCTATATGCAGCGTAAGCAGCCGCTGATTATTGTTGCCGGTGCTGACTATGGTCAGGGTTCATCACGTGACTGGGCAGCTAAAGGTGTGCGTTTAGCCGGTGTTGAAGTGATTGCGGCTGAAGGCTTTGAGCGTATTCACCGTACCAACCTGATTGGTATGGGTGTATTGCCGCTGCAGTTTGCTGAAGGCACTACGCGTATCACGCTAGGTTTAGACGGTACTGAAACCTACGATGTGGAAGGTGAGCTGAAGCCAGGTAATACCATGACTTTAGTGATCACCCGTAAGAGTGGTGAAGTGGTGCGTGTACCTATGCTCAGCCGTATTGATACGGCAGCCGAGCAAGTGGTTTACGAAGCAGGCGGTGTCTTGCAGCGCTTTGCACAAGAGTTCCTTGCTGAAACTGCCAGTGCTTAATGCTGGTTGATGCATGACCCAACCCGCTAAGCGAGTGATCCTTGCTTAGCGGGTTATTATTTTCTAGTGGTTGTATATATAAAATTACAGCCATTTCAATGGTTAGATTAGGGAGATTCCACTATGAGTCAGGTCCCACAGATTAAAATCCCCGCCACTTATATACGTGGTGGTACCAGTAAAGGTGTGTTTTTCCGTGTTGATGATTTGCCTGCAGCGGCGCAGCAGCCCGGTGCGGCACGTGATGCGTTATTGCTACGTGTGATTGGTAGTCCAGACCCGTACGGTAAGCAAACTGACGGTATGGGCGGTGCCACCTCCAGTACCAGTAAAACGGTATTGTTATCGAAAAGCACGCGTGCTGATCACGATGTTGATTACTTGTTTGGTCAAGTGTCGATTGATAAGCCTTTTGTTGATTGGAGCGGTAACTGCGGCAACTTAACTGCTGCAGTCGGCTCTTTTGCGATTTCTAATGGTTTGGTGGCAGCGGATAAAATCCCGCAAAACGGTATCTGTACCGTACGTATTTGGCAGGTCAATATTGAAAAAACCATTATTGCTCATGTGCCTATCACTAACGGTGAAGTGCAAGAAACTGGCGATTTTGAGCTCGATGGCGTGACTTTCCCCGCGGCGGAAGTGCAGATTGAGTTTCTCGATCCAGCCGATGGCGATGGTGATGATGCGGCGATGTTCCCAACGGGCAATGTCGTAGATGATCTGGACGTGCCAGGCGTTGGTACGCTAAAAGCGACGCTGATCAATGCCGGTATTCCAACCATCTTTGTTAATGCAGCAGATATCGGTTACACAGGTACTGAGCTGCAATCAGCGATTAATAGCGATAAAGCAGCACTGGCTAAGTTTGAGCTGATCCGTGCACACGGCGCAGTAAAAATGGGCTTAATCAAAGATGTTGCTGAAGCAGCGGCCCGCCAACATACGCCTAAAGTGGCCTTTGTTGCAGCGCCTGCCGATTACACAGCGTCCAGCGGTAAAGAAATTAAAGCCGCTGATATTGATGTGCTAGTGCGCGCGCTATCAATGGGCCAGTTACACCACGCTATGATGGGTACTGCAGCAGTTGCTATTGGTACGGCTGCTGCTATTCCTGGCACCTTGGTCAACCTTGCTGCTGGTGGTGATGATCGCCAAGCGGTGAACTTTGGTCATCCGTCTGGTACCTTGCGTGTCGGTGCTGAAGCGGCGCAGGAAAACGGTAAGTGGGTGGTTAAGAAAGCCATTATGAGCCGCAGCGCGCGCGTGCTGATGGAAGGCTGGGTACGTGTTCCAGGTGATAGCTTCTAAGCTGTCAGCTGTTGTACATACAAAAAAGCGCTCGTGATGGGCGCTTTTTTGTTTTT
>JAAZCO010000351.1 GCA_012513235.1 Gammaproteobacteria bacterium | reverse complement strand
TAAACTGTGCACAAAGCACTGGGATGGTGCTGTGGATAACCTGTTGAACTAATGCTACAAGCCTTAGTAATCAAGGCTTACAGCCTGTTGATGAATTTTTAACCAACTTTTAGCCTATCTACAGCGATAACTTACTCACAACGCAAAATAAAAAGTCACGACCCACATTTTATGCTTTTCTAGAACAGCTTTTAAAACATGCTCGATCTTATCCACCTCGCAGGTGCATCGAGCTGTGGATAAGCTGGGGAGACACCCGCCTAAGCCATAACTGGCAAGGCTTACAGCACACTGATCAATAATTAACCAGCACTTTTAAACTGTGCACAAAGCACTGGGATGGCGCTGTGGATAAGCTGTTGAACTAATGCTACACGCCTCAGCTGCCGTGGCTTACAGCCTGTTGATTGTTTTTTAACCAGATTTCTAGCATGACCTGCGCTGTAACTTATCCACAACGGCAGATCATCAACTTGTATTGTCTATCGGTACTTTCAAACAGCTGACTTTTAACTATGCAGTATTTTATCCACCTCGCAGGTGCATGGGCTTGTGGATAAGCTGGGGAGATACCCGTCTAAGTCATATCTGGCGCGGGCTACAGCCAACTGCTCAATAAATGATCAGCAGGTTTAAACTGTGCACAAAGCACTGGGATGGTGCTGTGGATAAGCTGTTGAGATACAGCTGTAAGCCTTAGCATGCAAGGCTTACAGCCTGTTGATTACTTTTTGAACAGATATTCTAAGATACAGACTTATACTTTACCGGTCGCCCTACAGATTATTCGCGTGTTGACAAAGCTTAAGTTGTACACAATACAGCTGTGGATAACTTGTGAGTATAATCTGTAGAGCCCGCTGTATCAGGGCTTAAGCCTGTTGATTACTTTTTCGTAAGCGTTTTACGGCCATGCTTTAAGACCCGCAAAGCATCCCAGCTATACACAGCCAAGCCTGCCCAAATAAAGCCAAAAAAGATTAACGATTGCGCCGCAAATGGCTCGTTAAACACCAGCACCGCCAGTAACAACAGTAAGGTCGGCGTGATGTACTGCAAAAACGCTAACGAAGCATAAGGTAAGTGTTTAGCAGCACCGTTAAAGCACAATAAGGGTATTAAGGTCACTGGCCCTGCTGCAGCTAACCACAACATCTGCCCACTGCCTAAAAACTCACTTTGCATACTCATCGCTTGCGGATTAAGCCACAGCCAGCCTAACGCCACAGGCACCAACATCCAGGTTTCCACAGTGAGTCCTGGTAAAGCTGCAACCGGCGCTTGTTTGCGAATCAAACCATAAAAACCAAATGAACAGGCCAAGGCCAAAGAAATCCACGGCACCTCGCCAAAGCTCCACACCTGCAGACCCACACCTATAGCCGCTAAAGCAATCGCCACCCATTGCAAACGCCGTAAACGCTCACGCAAAAACAACATGGCCAATAGGACGTTCACCAATGGATTAATGTAATAACCCAAACTGGCCTCAACCATACGGTCGTTATGCACCGACCAGACATAAATCAGCCAGTTACTCGCAATTAACGTACCTGAGGCGGCTAATACCAGAAAACGTTTGGGATGACTGTACAGCTCTTGCCACCAGTTTTTATGCTGCCAAATCAATAACAGGCCGGCGCTAAACAAGGCCGACCACAGCACACGATGCACAATCACTTCTTGAGAAGGTATGCCATCTAAGGTTTTAAAGTACAGCGGGAACATGCCCCAAATACAATAAGCAAAGAGACCAAGGATATAACCGCGACGGGGATTGGGTGTAACACTCATATTAGTTAGCCAGCTAACGAAAAATTCAGTTTATTCTAGGCTGCCTCGACATCAGTGTCTTGCACCTTATTAAAAAAGCTTTAAAAAAGGCTCATCCAAAGCCGCACGCTGTTCACGCAAAATCAAAATCTGCTCGCCCCAATAGCGCTCAGTACCAAACCAAGGAAAGCTTTGTGGGAAAGCAGGATCATCCCAACGCTGCGCCAGCCATGCACTGTAATGCAGCAAACGCAAAGCACGTAAAGCTTCAATCAGGGGCAATTCGCGCGGGGAAAAATCATAAAACTCTTGATAACCATCGACCAACTCAGACAGTTGCGATAATCGCTCCTGATAGTCACCCGCCAGCATCATCCATAAATCTTGAATCGCTGGCCCCATCCGGCAGTCATCGAGATCCACCATAAAGAAGCTTTCATCACGGCACAGCAAGTTACCCGGATGGCAGTCGCCATGCACTCGAATAGCCGTGTAAGGATGCGCCGCAAAGATCTCTTCTACCCTAATGAGCAAGTCACGTACCACCGACTCCCAAGCTGGACGCAAACTTTTGGGTACATGTTCACCACTGCATAAACGCTCAAACGACGCATGTCCGTAAGTCGCCACATTGAGCTCAGGACGTTCCACAAAAGGCTTGCTCGCACCCACCGCATGTAAACGTCCCAGCAACTGCCCTAAACGATACAGCTGATCTAAATTACCCGGTTCTGGGGCACGACCACCGCGACGCTCAAATAAAGCAAAGCGAAAACCCGCATGCTCAAATAAGCTCTGACCATCATGTTGCATCGGTGCAACCAAAGGCACATCGCAATCAGCCAGTTCAAAGGAAAAGGCATGCTCTTCTAAGATCTGCGCATCACTCCAGCGCTCGGGGCGATAAAACTTAGCAATTAAAGGCGTTTTATCTTCAATCCCTACTTGGTAAACACGGTTTTCGTAGCTGTTTAGCGCCAACACGCGCGCATCACTTAAAAAGCCTAAGCTTTCAACTGCATCTAAAACTAAATCGGGGGTCAGTGCAGCAAACGGATGCGCAGACATGGCAAACTCCTTTACATGAGCCGCAGAGTGTAACAGGCCACAGATAAAACACGGCACAGCTTAGGCCACAGTCTTAGCTGTATTTGTGAGCAGTCACACAGGCTTATAATCTGTGTATTTGAGCGACTAGCAGCCACCGCGACATCTCGACACAAGTACTGCAGCGCAGAGCATCCTATAATGCTGAGTGCGTCCTGCTTGTCGTACCGTTTTAACTCTCACGAAGGAAGTTATATGTCGTATTCAAAGAAAGGCCGTTTATTTATTTTTAGCCTGATCGGGGTCTTATGTGCCACCGCGCTTGGCTTATTAGCAGGTCATTATTTCACTGCAGATAACGATCAAGCCTTACGTGAAGCGGGCATTATTACGCTACCTCACAGCCGTGAATTGCCGGCCTTACAACTCGCCACCACGCAAGGTACTCAACAGAATACCCAAGCCTTGACCGGCCAATGGAGCTTAGTCTTTTTCGGCTACACCTTTTGCCCTGATATTTGCCCCACCACCTTGGCCGAATTACGTCAGTTGAAAAAACTACTGCCCGATGCAGCCAAAGATAATCTGCAAATTTTAATGGTGAGCGTGGATCCAAATCGCGATACCACTGAACAATTACAACTGTATTTGCAATATTTTGATCCAGAATTTATT
Source organism: Gammaproteobacteria bacterium (assembly GCA_012513235.1). Taxonomy (GTDB): domain Bacteria; phylum Pseudomonadota; class Gammaproteobacteria; order Pseudomonadales; family Pseudomonadaceae; genus Denitrificimonas. The sequence continues at coordinate 3,861 of JAAZCO010000351.1, read as the reverse complement.
GGCTTAACTGGCGAACTGGCGGATATTCAAAGCTTAAGTAATGCCTTGAGTATTCCCTTTATACCTGGCGATACCAGTCAGGCGCGTTACACCGTTGACCATAGCGGTAACTTGGCCATTCTCAGCCCGGATGGCCGGCAGTATGGCTTTATTCGTGCACCACTGGATATACGCAAATTAGCGGAACAACTACCAAAATTATTCACCAATAACCAACCTTGATTCAGGCTCTTGGCACCTATCTAGCGCAGCGCTTTAGAGCCCAAAGATGATCAAGGACAAGGTTTGAATCACTGTAACTGCTAAATTTAATATCAATACGGCTCAATCTAAAGCGACTGTATTGAGCCAACCCTAAGTGATGCTACACAACAGCACTTATTAGCCTTGAGGAATACCGATGAAAAAGTTCTTAATGCCATTGTTAGTTATGGGTGTTGCATTTGCTGCACAACCGGCACTCGCGAGCGATGGTGAAACCATTTTTAAAAGTAACGCCTGCGTCGCCTGCCATTCCATCGATAATAAAATGGTTGGCCCAGCGCTGAAAGATGTCGCAGCGAAAAATGCTGGCGTAGAAGGCGCGGCGGCAACACTGGCTCTGCATATCAAAAACGGTAATGCTGGTCTGTGGGGGCCAATTCCGATGCCACCTAACCAAGTTACCGAAGACGAAGCGCGCATTCTGGCGGAGTGGGTACTCAGCCTCAACTAGAGGTTCTAGGCATCAGCCTCTCTACTTAGCGCAAGCACTCAGTGCCCTTGCGCTAAGTTTTCCAGCCTGCTGGCACCCTGCCATAGACCACCTTGCATGCAATACTGCCCGCACTTCATTGTCCTCTTCTAGCTCAAGTCCGCGTAGCTATATGTGTGCTGTGGCTTGATATTCAGTTTTATCGCTATAACAAATTGATATAACCGAAAAGAATAACGAATGCTATTATTATATCAACTGCCTCAATACACCCAAATGCTCTGACACACCGCACCTTAAACGGTTCGTATCACTGTGCTGCAGACAATAGGTTTAGGCGACAGCAACGCCACTTATTTTCACGCACTTCGGAGCCGATATGGATCAGCTAACACCCTTGCCTGCCGCATTACATGCAACCTTTGCTCCTGGTGAAGTGGCCTTAATTGGTGCTGGCCCCGGTGATCCAAGCTTATTAACCCTGCGTGCTTGGAGCTTGCTACAACAAGCGGATGCTGTGGTCTACGATCGCCTCGTCAGCGACGAACTCATGGCATTAATTCCAGAGCGTTGTGCGCGTCACTATGTGGGTAAAGCTAGCGGCCATCACAGTGTGCCGCAAGAAGATACCAATCAACTGCTTGCTGATTTGGCCCAACAAGGCTTAAAAGTGGCACGCTTAAAAGGTGGCGATCCTTTTATTTTTGGCCGTGGCTCTGAAGAGTTGGATTATCTGCTCAAGTTACAGATCAGCTGCCAAATCGTTCCGGGAATTACCGCAGCATCGGGTTGCACCGCTTACGCAGGTATTCCGCTAACCCACCGTGGTGTGGCGCAATCGTGCCAATTTATTACCGGTCATTTACAAAAAGACGGTGCATTGAATCTGCCGTGGCAAGGCCTTGCAGCTCCAAAGCAAACCTTAGTGTTTTATATGGGTTTAAGTGCGCTAGAAGATATTTCTAACAACCTGATGCGGGCAGGTTTAGCCGCTGATACGCCAGCTGCGTTAATTGGTAATGGCACCTATGCTAATCAGCAAGTGGTGCGCGGCACCCTAGCGCAACTGCAAGACATGGCCGCAACAGCACAACTGACACCGCCCACCCTAACCGTGATCGGTCATGTGGTGGGCTTATTTGCGCAGCAGCAGGTTCAGCATCCTGCACATATCAGCCCGCCATTACAGGCTGATCATGACCTATTACAAGTCAGCTAAGGCCGATTGAAGGTCTTGATATTTAAACTCAAAACCAATCTCTTGGGTGCGCTCAGGCTGAATATGCTGACCACCCAATAACAGCCCGGCCATGTCACCTAAAATCATTTTCAAGACAAAACCCGGTGCAGCCATAATGGCCGGACGTCGAACATGCTGACCCAATATTTTTGCAAAATCTTTATTACGCTCGGGCTGTGGTGCGCAAGCATTGTATGGACCTTGTGCGTCCGCTGTGTGTAATAAATGATCAATTAATGCCACTTCATCATGTAAATGCACCCATGGCATCCACTGCTGGCCACTGCCTTGCTTACCCCCCAGACCTAAACGAAACACAGGTAATAATCGCGATAAAAACCCACCTTGGCTGGTCAGTACTAATCCCGTACGCACCAATACCACACGTATACCTAAGGGCTGCGCCGCTTGCGCTGCAACTTCCCAGTCAGCACACAACTGCGTGGCAAAATCAGGCTGCTGAATCGCACTGCTTTCCGTTAACAGTTGCTCACCACCATCACCGTACCAGCCCACCGCTGAACCGGAAATCAACACTTCAGGCTTATGCTCCAAAGTGGCTAACCAGCTAACCAAACGCTCAGTTAAAGCAATACGACTGTCGCGCAATAAAGTCCGACGCGCTTGAGTCCAAGGCCGATCGGCAATCGGTGCGCCAGCTAAATTAATCACCGCATCCAATGGCACGGCATTTAACTCGCTTAATTCGCCTACAGGTCGCACAGCAGCACCGCAGATCGCCCGCACCTGCTCAGGTTTGCGACTCCAGACATAGAGTTCATGGCCTTGCGCCAACCATAATGTGCATAAGTTGCGACCAATCAGACCCGTACCGCCCGTTATTAAAATACGCATCGCGAAGATCTCCTGCAGGTTGTACTGTCGAATTGAACAGCTTGAGGCACTTACAAACCAACAACTATTCAACACCAGCTTAGTGTCATCATTAAACTATAGATCCGCTACAAATACTTGTACAATAAGCACAATTAAGTATAAGTATTTGTTATACACAGCCATTTATCTGCGTAACCACGCATTTTCCAAGGAATTTTTATGTCTTCTTCTAAAATTGCCATTATTGGTGCAGGAATGGCTGGCATTACCGCGGCCAGAACCTTGACCGCAGCAGGCTGTAACGTCCAAGTCTTTGAAAAAAGTCGCGGTAGTGGCGGGCGCTTAGCCAGTAAGCGTAGCGATATGGGCCGCGTTAACTTAGGTGCGCAAAGCTTTGCCACTCAAGATCCAGCCTTTACCGCAGAGTTACAAACTTGGCAGCAAGCAGGCTGGGTCACCCGCAGTGATAGTGCCCCATATGATTGGACCGGCGCACCCTATATGAGCGCCCTCACCCGTAATCTATTGGGTCATATCACTACGCACTTTGCCTGTGAAGTGCGCGCCTTAAGCCATACTGACAATGGCTGGTTATTATATGACCAACATGAACAAGCACACGGCCCATTTCAGCAACTGATTGTCGCCATTCCCGCACCGCAAGCACAGGTATTGCTCAGTACCTGCGCACCTGATTTAGCAGCACAAGCAGCAGCAGTTAAGATGCAAGCGGTATGGATGGTGGCATTGGGCTTTAAGCAGCCCTTAAATGCCACACCCAATCTTGCCCAGCTTGATACAAGTGTTATCGCAGAGATTATCCCGACGGCCCAAGACGACGAACACCCGATGCAAACCTGGATGCTACGGGCCAGTGATCACTGGAGCGATCAACATTTAGAAGATGAAAAAGAGCAGGTCATTACTGCATTTCGCGATGCATTTGCAGCTTTATTTAACACGCCCTTACCGGCACATGACAGCGCTTTTGCCCATCGCTGGCGTTATGCCTTAGGTGCGCTCAATCCACCTGTGGATAACTTAGCCGATCCACAACGCGGACTCTATCTGGCTGGCGACTGGTGCCATG
>JAAZCO010000350.1 GCA_012513235.1 Gammaproteobacteria bacterium | reverse complement strand
CAGTTCTCACTGTCCGTCAACTTGCCATTCACTTTAGGACAACAGGTCTACGCAGATGAGTAAAACATCGCTTGATAAAAGCAAAATTCGTTTTCTTCTTCTTGAAGGTGTTCACCAGAACGCAATCGATACATTGAATGCGGCTGGATATACCAATATTGAGTATATTACCGGCGCCCTGCCAGAAGCAGAATTAAAAGAAAAAATCGCTGATGCTCACTTTGTCGGCATCCGCTCGCGCACCCAATTAACTGAAGAAATTTTTCAGTGCGCACAAAAGCTAATTGCTGTGGGTTGTTTCTGCATTGGCACCAACCAAGTTGACCTCAATGCTGCGCGTGAGCGTGGTATTGCTGTGTTTAACGCACCCTACTCCAATACCCGTTCTGTAGCTGAGTTGGTGTTAGCGCAAGCGATTATGTTGATGCGCGGTATTCCAGAGCGCAACGCTGTCAGTCACCGTGGCGGCTGGATGAAAAGCGCAACTGGCTCCTATGAAATCCGTGGTAAAAAGCTCGGTATCATTGGTTACGGCTCAATTGGTATGCAGTTCTCTGTGTTAGCGGAAGCGCTGGGCATGGACGTGTTTTACTACGACGTTGTAACTAAGCTGCCATTGGGTAATGCAACTCAGGTTGGCACGCTTAATGAGCTGTTAGCGATGTCTGACCTGGTGTCTTTGCACGTTCCAGAGTTGCCATCCACTGAGTGGATGATTGGTGAGAAAGAAATTCGCACCATGAAAAAAGGCAGTATTTTAATGAACGCGGCACGCGGCACAATCGTAGTGATTGAAGCGCTGGCTGACGCGATTAAAGATGGCCACCTACTGGGCGCGGCGATTGACGTATTCCCGGTTGAGCCACGTGCCAACGGTGAAGAGTTTGAAAGCCCACTGCGCGGCTTAGATAACGTAATCTTGACTCCGCACATTGGTGGTTCAACCCAAGAAGCACAGGCTAATATTGGTCTAGAAGTCGCTGAAAAGCTGGTTAAGTACAGTGATAACGGCACATCTGTATCCTCTGTTAACTTCCCAGAAATGGCATTGCCATCGCACCCAGGTAAGCACCGTATCCTGCATATTCACCAGAATATCCCAGGCGTGATGGGCGCGATTAACAAGGTATTTGCTGATAATCACATCAACGTATCAGGTCAGTTCTTGCGCACTGACGAAACCGTTGGTTATGTGGTGATTGATATTGATGCTGCACACTCTGAGCTGGCACTAAGCAAGCTGCAGGAAGTGGAAGGCACTATGCGCTGCCGTATTCTGTACTAAGTACAGTCAGCGTTATCGAAAAGGGAAGCTTAATGCTTCCCTTTTTTGTATCGACAATTTAAGCACGACGACGCAACCAACCAGTAATAGATAAACGATCGCGGGTGGCCGGTAACACCTCATGCGGCCATTGTTCTGACATAAAAACTATCAAAGTACCCGCTTGTGGCACCACATCATGGGTCTGCCCATCGTCTAGATACATACGCAACTCTCCACCTTGCTCAGGTAGCCACTGCTCATTCAAGTAAGCGACACAGGTCACGACACGCCGATCATCATCACGAAAACGATCTAAGTGCTTTTTATAAAATGCACCCGGCGGATATAAAGCAAAATGCCCTTCAAAATCCTCTAAACCTAAAAACAGCGTTTGATTAATCGCACTGCGCAACTGCTCCATCAAAGCCAAATAACGATCTACAGTGTTAGTTTGACCTTCTTCAAGCCACTGAATCTGATCGCCACGAATACCCGCATGCACAACTTTAGCCACACCTCGCCCCACTCCAGCCAGTTCTAATTGACCCCGTTGTGCACGTTGACGGCACTCTTGTGCCAATTGTGTTGTCAGATCTGTAGGTACAAAAATACTCTGCTGCGACCAACCATGTGTAGCCAAATCATCCACGATACGCGCAAATAATGGTGCAATAGTTAATGTATTCATTTTCAACCCAAGTAAAGAGCTTATGATGTTCAAGTTGAACAATGTTTAATAAAGCTTATGTGCGCATAACCGTACATATGTGCTGCATAATAAGCTGAACTTGATTGGCCAGATATCTATTTTACCGGCCACCCTCAAACCGCTCGACCAAGAGACTTTTCCGAGCATTATTGTTTATTTTCACTACTGTTTTCTGGGGGTTATATGCGTTTTTTATTATTGTTAGGTGTGCTGATGAGCAGCACCAGTATTTTTGCTGATCAGTACCAAGAGCTCTATCAAAAAGCGGGCTGGCCACAGCAACAAATACACTTTGCCGGTGCAGTCAAACAAACTCAACTGCGCTACCAAGACACTTTACCCAGCGCTATTTATCAGGCATTGGTCAACAATAGTAATCAACGTTTTGCTGCACAGGCGATGCATCAGCGCGCACAACAAGCTTTGCGCCAGCACTTAAACAGTCCAACACCTGCACTCGCTTTTTTCGAGTCGAGTATTGGTCAAAAAGTCCGGGCTGCAGAAGTTGCCGCATCCAGTCCTGAACAGCTCCAGCGTTATGCAGCAGGTCTGCCAGAAATCAATGCCGATGCCACGCGCCGCCTGCTGATTCGCCACTTAGCCAACGCTATTCCAGCCAGCCAAGCCGGTGCTGAAGTCACTCTCGCGCTCGGCAGTGTAGCGGCTGATAGCTTGAGTCAGATGTTGCCCGGATTAATGGGCTCAGGACAAGCCAATGCACTGCTCAATACACAGCGCCAACGTCTGATTACCGAGATTTCCGCTAATATCGATAACTCACTGCTGCATGTGTATCAATCATTATCCGATGCTGAACTCGAAGAGTTTGTCACCTTTGCTCAATCCCCCGAAGGACAAGCTTACTACAAGGCCGCACTTAAAACTCTGGAGGCCAGTTTACGCCAATCTTAAAACGCTAACTTACACTGACTTAAGGTAGCTGCGCTTGTAAAAAACTAAAGATTTGCTCACGCCATACCGCTTGCTCATTAGCCAAGTGATGGCGTGCTTGCGGTAACAATAATATTTTTGGCTGGTTAAACTTATCAGTTAACACGCTTAAATTGTGCTGCCAGTCCACTGTCATATCCGCTTCACCCTGCACAATAATCGGGCTATGGACACTGGGCTGCGCCTGTTCAATATAAGGTATCCACTGCGCCAGTGCGCCCACCCAAGCCGTCGGTAAAATCTGTGCCTGTAAGGGATCATTGCGTACAAAATCCACAAAGGCACCATCATGTGAGTT
>JAAZCO010000051.1 GCA_012513235.1 Gammaproteobacteria bacterium | reverse complement strand
TATTACCGAGCTAAAAATCAGCGCCGAATCAAAATTACTCGGCAGTACTGTCGAGCAAGCGCAGCTGAGTAAAAACTACAATGTGTATGTATTAGAGTTGCTGCGTGAGGGTGAAAAATACTGGTCACCACGTGCCCAAGAGCTGCAAGAAGGGGATATTTTACTGACGCGCGGCGTCTGGTCAGATTTGGAAACCCTTAAAGATGAGCAAAAGCTCGACTTTAATACCCAAACGGACTTTCAACTTAAGGGGGAGAAACAAGACAAGTCCGTGTTAGCTGAAGTGATGATCGCTCCACAATCACGTGCAGCCGGGCGTTTACTCGCGGTATTAAATCGCAGTTGGCGCTACAACGCGTCGGTTTTAGGTGTGCAACGGCGTGGCCAAGTGGTGCGTACGCAGCTCAATAGTTTACGTTTACGTATCGGCGATATTTTACTGATGGCGCTACCCGAAAAAGACTTAGCCGCCCTGCGCAAAGATAAAAGCGTCATTGTGATTTCACAGCGTGAAGCGACTTTAGATTACGGCTGGCGTGCACCTTTTGCAGTCGCGGTCATGGCCGCGGTCGTTACAGTATCGGCATTAGGCTGGCTACCGATTGCCTTATCTGCACTGACTGGAGCCGTGGCTATGACGCTAGCGGGTTGTATCCATGCTGATGATGTCTATGAAAGTACCGACTGGTCGATTGTCATCTTAATCGCTGGTCTCTTACCGCTGGGTATTGCCATGAGCAGCAGCGGCGCGGCACAGTTTTTAGTGGATAACAGCATTGGTTTGGTCAGCCATCTAGGCCCGCATGTGGTGCTAGCTGCACTGTATTTAATGGCACTGGCGCTGGGCGAACTGATGAGCAACTCTGCTGCTGCCGTACTGCTCACCCCGATAGGTTTCTCCACCGCACAACTGATGGGTGCTGATCCTACACCCTTTTTAATTGCCATTACCTTCGCCGCTTCAACCAGTTTTATGACGCCGGTTGGCTATCAAACCAATATGATGGTCTACAGCGCAGGTGGCTATAAATTCAGCGATTTTATTAAAATCGGCTTACCCCTGAATATGATTTTCTGGGTGCTGGGTGTGATCTTTATTCCGATGTTTTGGCCGTTTTAAACAGCCATGCATTCGTCATTAACATGTACAGCCTTGCTGCTCGAGAATCAACCTAGCAGCAAGGCTTAATCCACCAACTCAATCCCTAGGCCTTCGAGCAAATACACCGCCTCATGCTTAGAAAACTTCGCACCTTGCACCTGATTTTCTAAAATATTAATCGAGTACTGGGTCGACTCAGTGAAGTTCGCCGACTGTAAATTAGTGCGCATAAACAGGCTATGAGTAAAGTCGCTATAGGTCATCACCGCATGGGAGAAATCACCTTCGCGAAAATCCACATCCTGCACTTTGCATTCATCCAGCACCAGCGCTTGCAGCGTCAGACCAAAAAATGATGAGTCATTGAGGATGCATTGGCGAAAGCTGATTTCAAAATCTTTGTGATAAGCCGACCAATTGGCGCGTGTCCAATC
>JAAZCO010000349.1 GCA_012513235.1 Gammaproteobacteria bacterium | reverse complement strand
GGCACGCGAGTTTGCTGATTTAGGCCCGATGACCGCCTGTGGTTATGACTGGATTGATGCGCCTGTGGATATCATTATCAATGGCACATCAGCCAGCCTCAGCGGTGACTTACCACCCTTGGCTAACAGCCTGATTAAAGCCGGTGATACCGTGTGTTACGACATGATGTACGGCAAAGATATCACCGTGTTTAATCGCTGGGCGCAACACAACGGTGCGTCACGCACGCTGGATGGTTTAGGTATGTTGGTGGAACAAGCAGCTGAAGCCTTCTATATCTGGACTGGCGTACGCCCCAATCCTGCTCCGGTGTTAAAGCAATTGCGCGCGCAACTTTAAGCCTGGCACACGCAGCTTAAGCGCCGCGCAGCACCTGCCCCGTCAGTAAATCACGGATGGTGCTGGGATTGCTGTTCTGGCCCAATTCGCCGCTGACGACAGCGTCCAGTTGACCATGAAAATACTGTTCAATACGCAGACGGCTTTTGGCCGGTAATAAGCCGCTGGGATTGGCTGAAGTTGAGACCAGCGGGCCGGTTAATGCGCACAATTGCGCGACCAACGGATGCGCACTCACGCGAATCGCCACAGTGTCATGCGCGCCAGTCACCCATTCAGGTACGCGATTGTGATGCGGCACCAGCCAGGTATTTGGGCCCGGCCAACTTGCTTCCAGTTGCGCTAATTGTTCCGGCGTTAAGCCTTCGAGCAAGCCAGCAAACTGTTCCATACTGGCCGCGACTAAAATAAGACCTTTATGCATCGGGCGGTCTTTGAGTGCCAGCAAACGCGCCACTGCCGTGGCATTAAAAGGATCACAACCTAAACCCCAAACGGCCTCGGTTGGGTAAGCGATGACTGCACCGCTACGAATTTTTTGGGCGATCTGTTCAAGCTGCCACGCACTGCTCATAAAATCTGCTCGTCAGTCTAAAATAACAAAATCAATAGCAGACTATCTTAAACCTCTCAGGCTTTGCGATACAGCCATAAACCGCCTTGGCGACTGACATTGCCGTTAATTTCAAAATCAGTCAGCAAACTTAGCACCTCAGACAAGGGTAAATCACTCTGATCCACCAACTCATCAATCTCCAGTGAGCGCTCTTTTAATAGCTCAAGCAATACATGTTCAGGCTCCGTTGTTATCGCCGTTACAGGCGCAAAACTCAGTGAAGCTTGTGCAGCAACTGCCACACTGGGCCCGATACACTGCCAGCCTTGCAACGACTCTAAAATATCCCCTACCGTTTCAATCAAGGTCGCGCCATTGCGAATCAACTGATGGCAACCGCGCGCGCCCGGCGAGTGAATGGAGCCTGGAATGGCATACACTTCACGCCCTTGCTCGGCAGCTAAGCGGGCGGTAATTAATGAGCCGCTAGAGGGACTGGCTTCCACCACTAATACGCCCAAGGATAAGCCGCTGATAATACGATTACGCCGCGGAAAATGACTGGCATGTGGCGCACTATTGAGCGCCAGCTCAGACACCACCGCACCGCCTTGCTCGATAATCTCACGCAGTAAGCCTCTATGCCGTGCCGGATACACTTGCTGCAAACCTGTGCCCACTACCGCAATAGTCAAACCTTGAGCAGCTAAAGCACCTTGATGTGCAGCGGCATCCACACCTAACGCCAAACCACTGGTAATGGTAAAACCACCTTGAGCTAAACTGCGGGCAAAACTTTGCGCGGTATCCAAACTGGCTGGACTGGCACGGCGACTGCCGACCACAGCAATTTGTGGTGTTTCTAAAATCGACGGATCACCCTGCACAAACAACACCGGCGGTGCGCCAGCGGTCTCAGTTAATAAAGCCGGGTACTGCGGCATATCATGCAGTAATACGTGATTGCCTGGATGCTCTGCCCAGCGCAAGGCCTGCACTGTCTGATTCCGCACCTTATCACTGTGCCGCGCCTCAATACTGCTGTGCGGCATGCCAATTGCGCGCCATGCTGTAGCCGGCGCACTCAGAGCAGCGCTGGCCGAGGTAAAAACTTCAATCAAACGACGAAAGCGCTGCGGCCCAATGTCAGGCAGGTTATGCAAGCGCAGACGCGCTTCAAGTTCTGCAGGCGAACAATCCAGCATAGTCATATCCCTATTTAAAGCGCATTACATCCTGTGATGCGTGTTCTGCAGTGTAGTTAGCCTAGGTTAAAAAGCAAAAAAGCGCCCTTTCTCAAGGACGCTTTTTATTAAAAACAACAGCGACAGAACATCAAATCAAGGGTTTTTCACCTTATCCATCACCGCTAACTGACGGCTGGCATACAACACTAAACCATAGCTAAGCTTGTCATAGGTACGAAACACCATGACTAAACCTGCGCGCTCATCAGGAATCTTTACCGAGGTACCACTGATACGGTCACGCACCGTTTCACCGGTTTTATACACTGCTAAAACGTTACCCTCGACCAGTCCATCGCGTATACCTTTATTTAAAGTAATCACATCAAACTGACCAATCTGTGTCACACCACGCGGCACATCCAAAATTAAGCCTTCAATGTCTTCTTTTGGCTCACTGGGTACAAAGGTCGAAGTGATGGCCCGCTCTTCTGTCGGAAATAAACGGTCGGCAATACGTACTTCTTGTGTCGTACGATTGAGCACCAGAGTGCCAACTTCACCTTCAATGGCAACAACATCGCCGCCACCAATATCATCAGCATTAATCCCTAAAAACTCTTTAGTATCTGGATCAATATAAGTGCGACCTTGACGGTAAATACCGTATGCAGCGTTATTGTCTACATCACCACGCACATATAAACGGTCACCTTTACCACTGAGAACACGTTCAGCATTACCCGCTACCACGTAGGGTGCTTGGTTAAAATCTTCTTTGCTATTTACAATACGATTGCTTAACAAGAAACTATTAATAGCTTCCAAAGGAATCGTGGGAATGGCCTCAGCCATTGGCGTACTGCGCACTTGAGGTGATAATTTAATAGTGCCACGACTGGCTCCGCGATTGAGCATAATGCGTGGCTGACCATCAATATAAACTAAACTTAAACGGTCGCCAGGGTAAATCAGATGCGGATTAGCCACTTGCGGATTGGCATGCCAAATCTCTGGCCACTTCCATGGCTTACTCAGAAACTTACCAGAAATATCCCATAACGTATCGCCTTGCACCACGGTATAGGTCTCAGGATGGCCATTTTTTAACTGTACTTGTGCTTGTACTGCAGCGCTAGCGAGCAGCAACAAAGCAAGTAATGTTTTCCTCATGCGGTGAATCCCTTTATCATATGTCGATACTGGAACGCTTTATGACCATTCCATAACCCTATTTTGGCTTTACAGCCATTTCTTTATTATGCTGCGTATCATATTAGCAGCGCTTCCTTATTTTATTCTATTTAGTACAACACAAACGCATATGGCTATTTTAAATATTCTTGAATACCCCGATCCGCGCCTGCGCACCATAGCTAAACCTGTGGAGCAGGTCGATGATAACATTCGCACCCTGATTGATGACATGTTTGAAACCATGTACGACGCACCCGGCATTGGCTTGGCAGCGACGCAGGTTGATCAACACATTCGCCTCTTGGTAATGGACCTCTCTGAAGATCAGTCTGAACCACTGGTGTTTATCAATCCAGAAATTGAAACCCTCACCGATGAGACTGAACTCTATCAAGAAGGCTGTTTGTCAGTCCCAGGCTTCTTTGAGGATGTGCAGCGTCCCGAGCGCGTTAAAATTAACGCACTGGATCGTAACGGTCAGGCGTTTGAAATCATCGCAGATGGTTTACTCGCGGTGTGCATTCAACATGAGTGCGACCACTTAAACGGTAAGTTGTTTGTGGATTATTTGTCCTCACTTAAGCGCGATCGTATTAAGAAAAAGTTAGAAAAAATTCACCGCCAGCAAAAAGCTTAAGTTTTGATTTAAGTTGCTGCGCTGTGACACCACTTCTGTATTTGCAAGGTAATTGTATGTCTTCCTCTCTACGTATTGTGTTTGCTGGTACTCCAGAATTTGCCGCTCGGCATTTACAAGCGCTACTCGATAGCCAACACAGCGTTGTAGCGGTGTACACGCAGCCGGACCGTCCCTCTGGACGCGGCCAAAAACTCACACCCAGCCCTGTCAAACTGCTTGCTCTAGAGCATGATATTCCTGTGCTGCAACCGGTCAACTTACGCAGCCCAGAAGCGCAGCAAGAGTTGGCCGCCTTGCAGGCTGACCTGATGGTGGTGGTCGCTTACGGTTTGATTTTGCCACAAGTGATTTTAGACACGCCGCGTTTAGGCTGTATTAACAGTCATGCATCCTTACTGCCACGCTGGCGTGGAGCGGCACCGATTCAGCGTGCCATTGAAGCGGGCGATAGCGAAACAGGCATTACCGTGATGCGCATGGAGGCGGGTTTAGATACCGGCCCTATGTTGCACAAAGTCAGCACGCCCATTCACAGCACGGATACGGGCGGCAGCTTGCACGATCGCTTAGCAGCACTGGGCCCAGATGCAGTATTGCAGACGATTCAAGGTTTAGCTGACGGCAGTTTAACCGGTGAAAAGCAGCTGGATGGTTTAGCCACTTACGCACACAAACTCAACAAACAAGCCGCGCTGATTGATTGGCAACGACCCGCTACAGTGCTCGATTGCCAAATCCGCGCCATGTACCCATGGCCAATTTGTCATACCACCTTAGCCGGTGAAACATTAAAAATTCATGCTGTAGAACTGGCCGAAGGCCAAGGTCAAGCAGGCGAAATTCTCAGCGCTGACCGCGACGGTTTAGTGGTCGCGTGTGGCGAACAGGCGCTGCGTATCACTTCTTTACAACTGCCCAACGCTAAAGCCTTAGCCTTTAGCGATGTCTTCAATAGTAAAAAAGAGCTGTTCCCAGCGGGTCAGGTGCTCGGTCTATGAACCCACGCCTCGCGGCAGCGCGTGCACTGACAGCAGTACTGGCAGGTAAAGCATCTTTGGCCAGCAGCTTACCCACACAACTGGAGCGCGTCAGTGAGCGCGATCGTGGTTTAGTGCAAGAACTGGCGTTTGGCACCGCTCGCTGGCAGCCACGCCTGTCTATTCTCGCTTTAGAGTTGCTCAGCAAGCCGTTTCGTAAAGCTGACCTCGATGTCGAAGCCCTACTCCTAGTTGGCCTCTACCAGTTGCTGTATACCCGTATTCCAGCGCATGCCGCCATTGCTGAAACCGTCGGCTGCGCCACTGCATTAAAAAAACCTTGGGCGAAGGGTTTGCTCAACGCCGTATTGCGCCGCGCGCAACGTGAAGCCGAAACACTATTACCGGCATTGGAAAAAGACCCCGTAGTGCTCACCGCTCATCCGCGCTGGTTGCAAAAATCACTCAAAGCCTTTTGGCCCGATGATTGGTTAGCGATTTGCGAGGCCAATAACAGCCATCCGCCATTTACTCTACGCGTCAACCAACGCCAAGTGAGTCGTGATAGCTATTTAGCGCAGTTGACTGATAACGGCATCGAAGCACAAGCTACACCTTTTAGCCCTGACGGTATTACTTTAACGACAGCCTGTGATGTCACCGCTTTACCCGGTTTTGCCGATGGCGCGGTAAGCGTACAGGACGAAGCAGCACAGCTGTCTGCTGGACTGTTAATGCTCGAACCCGGGCAGCGCGTACTGGATGCCTGTTGCGCTCCAGGTGGTAAAACCTGCCATATCTTAGAAAGTGAAGCCCAGCTCAGTGAAGTTGTGGCAATTGATCTTGAGCCGCAGCGTTTAGAGCGAGTTAAAGCGAACTTAGAACGACTGAAGTTAACTGCGACCCTGTCCGCCGGTGATGCCCGTGCTGTCGATGAGTGGTGGGACGGTCAGCCGTTCCAACGTATTTTGCTTGATGCACCATGTTCTGCAACTGGGGTGATTCGTCGTCACCCTGATATTAAGCTCACGCGTAACGCCGATGACATAGTTGCTTTAGCACAACTGCAAGGTGAGCTACTCGATGCGATGTGGGCCACTTTAGCCGATAACGGTGTGTTGTTATACGCTACCTGCTCAACCTTACCGACAGAAAACACTGAAGTGATTGCCGCGTTTTTACAGCGCACCAGCGATGCACAAGAGTTACCCTTTGCTGCCGACTTTGGCAAAGCCCAACCCCATGGCCGACAATTACTGGCACAAGTTGGCGGGCATGATGGCTTTTACTATGCGCGCCTAATTAAACACGCGCCTACACCGCGCACTTAAGGGTTGTCGTATGAAAATTATTATTCTGGGTGCTGGGCAAGTGGGCGGCACACTGGCTGAGCATTTAGCCAGCGAAGCCAATGATATTACTGTAGTGGATACCGATACTGAGCGCCTGCGCGAGCTTGGTGATCGCTTAGATATTCGCACTGTAGTAGGTCACTGCTCGTTTCCGACGATTTTGCGCCAAGCTGGTGCTGATGATGCGGATATGCTGGTCGCCGTGACCAACAGTGATGAGACCAACATGGTCGCTTGCCAAGTTGCTCATACCTTATTTCGCACACCAACTAAAATTGCCCGTGTACGTGAATCGGCTTATCTCACTCGTAATGAACTCTTTGAAGCCGATGCGATTCCCATTGATGTCTTAATCAGCCCAGAGCAAGCCGTTACTAACCATATTAAGCGCTTAATTGAATACCCTGGCGCGCTGCAGGTGCTGGATTTTGCGGAAGGTAAAGCACAGCTGGTCTGTGTACGTGCCTACTACGGCGGTCCATTGGTCGGTCAAGAATTACGCCAACTGCGCGAGCATATGCCCAATGTAGACACCCGTGTAGCAGCGATTTTCCGCCGTGATCGACCCATTTTCCCCACGGGTGACACCATTATCGAAGTCGATGATGAGGTGTTTTTTATTGCTGCCCGTGGGCATATCCGCGCAGTCATGAGTGAATTACGCCGTATGGAAGACAGCTACCGCAAAGTGATTATTGCTGGTGGTGGCCATATTGGTGAGCGCTTAGCTGAGGCGATTGAAAGCCGTTATCAAGTTAAAATCATCGAAATTAATGCTGCGCGCTGCCGCTATTTATCTGACAGCCTCGACACCACTGTAGTGCTGCATGGCAGTGCTTCGGATCGCGATTTATTGGTGGAAGAAAATATCGATGAAGCGGATATTTTCTTAGCGCTGACCAATGATGACGAAGCTAATATCATGGCTTCGTTACTAGCTAAACGTCTCGGTGCGCGCAAAGTGATGGCGATTATTAACAATCCTGCCTACGCTGACTTGGTACAAGGTGGCGCAATTGATATCGCTATCAGCCCGCAACTGGCGACCCTCAGCACTCTACTGACCCATGTGCGCCGCGGTGATATTGTCAGCGTGCATTCACTGCGTCGTGGGGCTGCTGAAGCGATTGAAGCCATTGCTCACGGTGATCGTAAATCCAGTAAAGTGATTGGTCGCAAGGTCAGTGAAGTCCAATTGCCCCCAGCCACTACCATTGGTGCGATTATTCGCAATGATGAAGTGCTGATTGCTAGTGAAGATATTGTGATTCAAGCCGACGACCACTTTATTTTATTTGTGGTGGATAAAAAATATATCCGTGATGTGGAACGCCTGTTCCAGCCCGGCCTGACCTTTTTCTAACGACTACCCTGTAGCTTTTAACGAGTAACCTGCATGCACTTTGCCGCGATTAGTCGAATTCTTGGCGTTCTTTTGATGCTGTTTAGTATCAGCCATGTGCCGCCACTGCTGATTGCCCTCTATGATAATGGCGGCTCCAGCTCAAGCTTTGCTTGGTCCTTTGCTATCACCTTGTTAACTGGATTGTTTATTTGGTTACCGGTGCGACGGGCACGGGCAGAGTTGCGGGTGCGTGACGGTTACTTAATTACGGCATTGTTTTGGATCGTACTGGGCTCGTTCGGGGCGATTCCTTTTATGCTCTCGCCCAGCCCCAATATGGGCGTGGCTGAATCGCTGTTTGAAGCTTTTTCTGGCCTCAGTACCACAGGTGCTACGGTACTCACCGGCATTGATCAACTACCACGCTCTATCCTCTATTATCGTCAACAACTGCAGTGGCTGGGCGGTATGGGCATTGTGGTCTTAGCGGTCGCCATTATGCCGATGCTCGGCGTAGGTGGTATGCAGTTGTACCGCACTGAAATGCCTGGCCCCTTAAAAGATAACAAGCTCTCGCCACGGATTGCCGACACAGCCAAGACTCTCTGGCTGATTTACTGTGCCCTGACTTTGCTGTGCGCGCTGGCCTACTGGGCCGCAGGGATGAATCTTTTTGATGCTATTGGTCACAGTTTCTCGACTATCGCCATTGGTGGTTTTTCCACCCATGATGCCAGTATTGGTTACTTTGATAGCCCGCTGATTGAGTTGATTTGCATCTTCTTTATGGGCATTTCGGGGATGAATTTTGCTCTGCACTTTTTAGCCTTACGCAGCCGTTCCTTGGGTGCTTACCTAAAAGATCCTGAATGCCTAACCTATCTGAAGATTTTAACCGCAGCGTTTTTAATCACCGCTACCGTGCTGATGATTTACAACCACCACGATGACCCGCTGCTGTCGATACGTTATGCAGCCTTTGAAGTGGTCTCAGTGGCGACCACTACTGGCTTTGGGAT
>JAAZCO010000348.1 GCA_012513235.1 Gammaproteobacteria bacterium | reverse complement strand
TGTCGAGCTAATCGCTGGGCAGGCCGATCCTTGGGTGCAAACTGGATGGCCTAGCCAGGTGTATTTGTAGTGGTATTTGTTCTTAAAGATTGATTTGTATAATCGGTGCGATTTTTTGAGCAAGCTGGTTCATAGCTTCTTTCCTTTCGTCAAAGTAGTCGTGACGGTTATAAATACCCTCTACCCCCCTGATTTTATGATTTAGACAGCGCTCTGCTACATGGCCAGGTACGCCCATCGAAGCTAGCAGACTTCGGCATGTGCGACGTAAGTCATGCACAGTAAAATGCTCAAAATCGCCCATTTTATTTTCAGGCTGCACAGCTCGACCTGGCTCCCTGCCGAATAATTTTGATATGGCTCGATTCAATGTGTCCTTACCCATGTGAGGCATTTTGCTTGATCTTCTATTTGGGAAAACGTAAGCGGAATCAAAGGAGCGAACCTTGAGTTCGTTTAGCCATTCAATAGACAAGTCGGGTAGTGGGATATCAATAGCTACACCTGACTTACTGCGTTCGCTGGGTAAGTTCCAAACTTGTTTATCCAGATCGAACTCGCTCCACTTTGCTTCAGTTAGCTCGCCTTTTCTCGCGCCTAGCAATACTAAAAGTGCGCATGCTAAGTAGTTGTCTCGTGTGAAGCTGTCTGATTCTTCTCTGAATCTCTTAAAAACAAAGGTAACTTCTTCTAGCGTTAGTGCTCTGTGTCTACTTTTCTCGATACCACCAGCATCGTCTACTGAAAAAGCGCTCGCAGGATTGCTGGCTGTTAGGTCTAGCTTGATTCCATGGTTAAACAATTGCTTGCAGTGGAGCAAAGCATCGTTAGCAATAGTTGGGCGGCCACTGTCTGTGATGTTTATTAAGATCTGTCTTATGTCGCGAGGAGTGACAGCTGATAGCTGCATTTGGCCTATTACAGGAGCGATATCTTTGGAGTAAATACGCAAAGGGATATGGTGGTGCTTAAGCCGTTTTATATTGCCCTCATGCCAGTCTGCAAAAAGATCATCTACGCTGTGAATCAATTCGTACTTAGCTCGTTGTTTAGCGATAAGAGGGTCAAGACCTTCACGGTGTTGCTTCATCTGAAGTGCAGCTTCTATTCTTGCGTCCGCAAGAGGTAAGTCTTCAACTCGACCAATCGTCATTTCTTTACGTTTTTTATTGGATGTGAAGCGCAGCATCCAATACGCACTGCCGACTTTGGGCACTACAAGGTAAAGACCTCCCCCATCGGAAAAGCGCCCAGGCTCCCCCTTAATTTTTGTGCTAACTGCTTTGCTTGTAAGACTGGCCATTGCCCACTCCAAAAGTACCCACCACTTGCAGGAGAGGGAATACTAACATACCCACCATTATACCCACCACTTGGCTGTAGATAGTGGTGGGTACGTATAGACTTGCGTGGACTGTTTTTAAGTTGAAAGCCTTGTTTTTGCTGGCTTAAAGGACTGTTGTGGACTGGCGTAGACATCACTCGATGTTCTGTACCTGCTCCCTCATCTGCTCAATTAAAACTTTAATATTGACTGCAGCTTGAGTCGAACGGGTATCAATTGCTTTGGAGCCTAAGGTATTAGCTTCACGGTTGAGTTCTTGCATCAAAAAATCCAAGCGTCGGCCAATGGCGCCGCCGGCTTTGAGCACGCGATGCACTTCAGTGATATGAGTGGCGAGGCGATCGAGCTCTTCGGCGACATCGCTTTTTTGTGCCAAGATCACCAGTTCTTGCTCAAGACGTTGTGGGTCGAGTTCGATTTGCATTTCTTGGCAGCGGGTGAGAATTTTTTGGCGTTGCAGTTCCAGCATTTGTGGTACTAGATCGCGCAATACCAGCACTTCATTTTGAATCGCGTCCAGACGCTCGCTAATCAAACGGGCTAAATCTGCACCTTCACGGCCACGGCTTTCTTTCAGCTGAGTCAGGGCGCTACGAAACAATTCAATCGCAGCGCTGTTAATAGCTTGGCTGTCCACAGATTGAGTGCTGAGCACCCCAGGCCAGGCCAAAACTTCGAGCGGGTTGAGTGCTGCAGGTTGCGCAATCAGTTGGCTAATTTGCTCAGCGGCTTGGATCAATTGCTGAGCGCGCTCCTGATTGACGTGCAGGCTTTGTTCGCTGGCCGATTCAGTCAGCTTTAAGGTGCATTCAACTTTACCGCGTGATAAACCGTTACGCAGTGCTTCACGCACAGTACCTTCTACTTCACGTAGTGTGTCAGGTAAGCGCAAATGCGGCTCTAAGTAGCGATGGTTTACCGAGCGCAACTCCCAGCTGAGTGTGCCGTAAGCTCCATTTTGCTCTACACGAGCGAACGCGGTCATGCTTTGCACCATAAGGACCTCCAAGTAAGGGTGAGAATAATGCGCCAATTGTAGCGAATATTTCGCTACGTTGTGTTTAGAATGCTGAAGTTGGGCTGTTCTAGCCCTATAATGTTTGATT
>JAAZCO010000347.1 GCA_012513235.1 Gammaproteobacteria bacterium | reverse complement strand
GTTAGATCAAAGCGGTCAGCGACACGGGCAATGGGGATTAAAGTGCGACGTATTTTAGTTTCAAATAAGCCTGGGAAACGCACTGTTTGTGGTGTTTCGATCGGCAGTACGCAACGCTCTATGCAGCCGTCGGCCAGCGCGTTTGCCAGGCTCATACCCATCATCGGGCCAAGTAGGTTGCCCCATGAGCCAAAGTTCATCAGGCCATGCACACCTTCTGCCACTTGATAGAGCTTTGGATAGCACTGATCGTAATGGTGGGATGAGTTGGCAGTCATACCGGTCCAGTACGATTCCATGGTGATATTAGCGTTGCGCGTGGCGGGGAAGGTGCGGTGCAAATAGCGTAAGAAGTAGGCAAAATATTTATCAGCTTGCTGCGCGCGACCTATACCGGGAATAGTTGCGGTAATCAGGCGGTTACGATTATCAATCACCAACGGGTAGAGGCCAGCGGGGTGCTGAGATAACACCACACGCGCGGGATTAATAGACGCGAGTAACTCTTCCGATAATGGACGAGTGGCTAGACCACAAGCAACAAGAGGGTAGTTGGTGTTTTGCAATTCCGGGAAAAAAGCGCTGTCGGCATGACCGTTAGTACAAATAATCACTTGGGGTGCAGTCACGCTGCCAGTAGCCGTCCGTACACGCCAGTTTTTGCCAGCAGCTTCGCACGCCAGCACCTTGGAATCGCCATACACTTGCGCGCCAAGTTTGACTGCGGCGCTGACCATGCCATTGGTGAACAGATAAGGGTTAACTTGACCGCCTTCGTGCCAATGTACACCGTAATTATAAACATCGGTACCGAGCATGCTTTTCAGCTGATCTGCGCCGATAATATCGATATTGTAGCCGTGTGATTGCCAGAGTTTGGCTTTTTGCTCGAGATCAGCATGAGGTTTTTTCGCAGCCTCCACCAGTCCGCAGGCAATGACATCAGCGTCCATAGCGTATTTTTTTGCTAGATCAAAAACGATATTACGGTGTTTGGTGAAGTAATCAATAAAGGCTTTGCCGCCATCCTTATGTGCTGTAAGAGGCTCAAATGACGCAAGATTAGGCTGGATATGCCCAGCGTTACGACCTGAGGCGCCACTGCCGGGCTGATTGGCTTCGAGCAGTACAGCATGGATGCCGCGCTCAGCTAAATGCAAGGCTACAGAAGCCCCTGCTAAACCAGCGCCGATAATCACGACATCAGTATCGATATCCTCACTTAATGCGCAGTATTGAGTAGCAGGCTGCTCAAGCGGCCAGCCGCTGTAATTGATTGGCACTGTACCTTTTTCATAACTGGCAGAAGATGGGGCTTGAGCGCCCTGTGCGCCTACGTATTTTTTCCAACCCAATGTTTTATACCTCATAGCGGATAAAAACCAGCTGAACCACAAGCGGTACAAGCCTCTTGATTCAATCCTACGCAGTGCTAGCTGCATGGCGCTAGTGCCAGTTGGTACCAGTGTTTAACGTAGTAAAGCGAAGCTTTTGGAGACTAGGCGCACCAAATCATGTTGCCCTCTGATATCGAGTTTGGCGTAGATACTTTTGGAGTAATTTCGCGCAGCAGACACGGCCACGCCAAGCTGCTCCGAGGCTTCGCTGATGGTGTGTCCTGCAGCAAGCAGTAGAGCCAGTTTGCCTTCTTGTGGTGTGAGGTCAAACAAGCGCGCTACTGAAACACCGGCACTGCTGTACTCATCACTTGTAGTGCTGTTGCGACCAACGCCCAGTTGCGTCAGATAGATAATCACATGAGGTGCGCGCTTGCCTTGATAGTGGCTGATCAAGGGTGCTGGGGTGACCAGTAAACCGAGCACCATGCCATCCGTTAAGCGCACTCGGATTAAGCGTTCATCATCTGTGCTGCTGGTTTTTGTGCGTTGCTTGAGTGCATGGCTGACGGCTTGGTTGAGTTCATGTTGTGTGTTTTTATCCTGCAGGGTCAAACGCTGTTGTGTCACTGTTAGGCCCGCGTATTGCTCAATCATATCGTTGGCAGCTTGATTGGAGCACAGCACTTGAGCTTGGCTATCGAGCATCACGCAGCCAAGCGCGAGGTGGTCTAAGCTGGCTTCATAAATATCACGCTGAGTTTCTTGCTGTTGCAGCTTGGCATATAAGCCCAGTGCACGTGATAAGTGCGGTAACAGTTGCTTAAGTAAGGCGCAGGCATGTTGAATAAAATCTGTAGTGGCGGTTGTGGTATCGAGGACTATATCAATCCAGCAGCGCATATCACTGGCCGTTTCGCTAAAGCAGGTGCGCAGCGAGCCTTGAATACCTAAAGCCGAAAAATAGTCAGCACAAGCACTGTCGACCATCGAGGCGTCGATATACAGTATCTGTCCCGGTGCGACTCGCTTGGGTTGTAACAGCTCAATATGGGAAAAACGCTCGCGGTAGGTGATTTCAGCATCCAGCCAGTCCACTTGATTATCCGAGCCAGCAGCCAGTACGTGGATGTCATGCAGCACATCGGGCGAGTGATGCAAGGTCACCGAGACAGCTTTAGCGCCTAAAATCTTGCGTAAGCTGTCGGCAAAACTATACCAAGGTGAATCCTCATTAATGGACTCATAAATCAGTCCAACCAGATCCAATAGTGCAGAGCTGGAAAGTGGGTCGTGTTTCACCATAGCCTCCTATTACGCGCTTTATTCTGCCGGTTGCGTGGTGCTGATGGGAATGCGTTTGGGTAAAGTCGAGTATGCAGTGGTAGCGTCGTGCGCAGTTGGCTTCGCTGCTAAATCTGGCGAATTCATCATAGTGTTATATGCTCTTGGCTTATTGTTATTGAAAAGTGTAACTATAACTTAGAGTCTATCCTAGGCCATCACTAGGCATCGTCCGTTTAGGTTAGCTTGTGCGGCGGTTTACGATTTAAATAGAAGCATTTGGTCTCTGACTGCCACCGCTAAAGGCTCTATATGAAATCGATTTCTCTGTTGACTCGCCGTGCTGATCTATCGCCCGCTGCTTTTAAAGCCTATTACGAAGACATTCACTGTTGGCTAGGGATGCAGCATTTTCCTTTTACGCGCTATACCCGTAATCACCTGGCTGTGGAGTCCGCACAGGTGGATTTTGATTGCTTAAGTGAGTTCGGCATGGAACCAAGCTTTGAGGGCGGTGATGTGATGCGCTCACGTTCCAGAGCTTTGATGCTGGATGACGAGCGTCAGTTTATGATCACTGAGCGTATTCGGGTTGCCGTGATGCGTGAGCAAACGCTACTGGGTACGGCGGACGATACACTCGGGTGTTCGCGGTATGTGTTGCTTTTTCAGCGTACTGATGCCGATTTAGAGATATATCAGGCTGCCATAGCAGAGGCTGCTCAGGAATGGATCGTTGATTTGTCCGGCGTGCGGCATGCCAGTTTAGACCTGCGCGTAGCCAGTGCGTTGAGTGAGTTTCCTTATGATGCGCTGCTGTGGCTGACACTGGAAGATGGATGTGAAGCATTGCTGCCGCAGGCGGGTGATTGGCCAGGGCTGTTAGCTGTTGTTGCGGTGACTACTCACGCAACACCGGCAGCGACCTTGCGCGAGAATTTTAAAGCTTATTTACCTTAGCTTGAGAAGTCGATACTTGGGAGTGCAGTGCAACTCCCAAGTATTTGCGCGTTTTACTTCATCAGATAATCAGCCACCGCCTGATACGCAGGCAGCGAGGTTGGATCATTGCCGCCATTGGCCGCTTTAGGGTGTGAGGCAAAGCGTACAATCACCATATTGGCCGTTGGGTCTATATAGATGGTTTGGCCATGCACGCCGCGCGCCGCATAGGCTTGGTTAGCATTATGAAAGTGCCACCACATGCTTTTGTAACTGCCATTGGGCATATTGTCATAGCCCGCTTTGGCAAACAGCTTAGGATCGCCACCTTGACGAATACTTTGGATGGCAGCAGACGGGATTAATTGCTCACCATTGAATTTTCCCTCATTGAGCATCAGTTGACCAATGCGTGCCAGATCACGCAGTCCCGCACTTAAACCACCGCCCGCAAAGGGTGTGCCAATCGAGTCAATGGTGAAGTTGGCCGACTGCTCAGTACCCAGTGGTTGCCAGAGACGTTCGGATAACAACTGCACTACGGATTTTCCGCTGCTGCGAGAAATGATCCAGCCTAGCGTGTCGGTGTTGATCGTTTTATAGGCAAAGGCTTCGCCGTGTTTGCCTTCGCCTTGAACGGTTTGTAGGTACTCAAAATAGCTGCGCGGGCCTTTATAGTCGCCCGGTTTAGGCATAGAACTGGCCGCTTGTGAGTATTTCCAGACATCGGCTTCAGGGTCCGAATAATCTTCGCTGTATTTAAGGCCTGTGGTCATATTCATAATTTGACGCACAGTCGCGCTGCCAAAGGCGCTGTCCTTGAGCTCAGGAATAATATCTCGGGCCAGGGCGTTTTCATCAATAACACCTTCGGCAATCAGCGTTTCTGCTAGTAAGCCGACCAGTGACTTGGTCATCGACATTGAGGCATGTATGCCTTGCTCATTCAGGCAACCGTCGTAACGCTCATAGACCACTTTGCCGTTATGCAGCACGATCACGCCATCGGTATAGTTGGTGGCAAAGGCCTCACCCCAGGTCATGCTGTCTTGTGTAGCAAAGGGGGTAAAGCTGACTTGATCCAGTTTGGAATCCAGTTGGTACTCAAGCGTGCTGGGAGCACCAAGGCCGCGGTGAAGGATCTTGGTGGGCAGTAATTCCTGCATATGGCACACGGTCCAGCGCAGTTTCTCATCAGCAAAAAAATCAGCATCGGAGTTGCGGATAATGCGCTCAGGTGCAGGTGGAAATCCGCTCATCCATGGGGTTGTAGACTGAGTCGCGCTGGGTTGGGTGGGTGACTCAGCTTGTGCTAAACCGCTCAGAGCAAGGCTTGCACACAGGGGAATCAGCCAGCGTCGTGCTAGTGAATGTTTGATTGTATGGTTCATAACCCGTCCTTTATTGTTGTGTCGCTATGGGAAGACTGCAGGTTTAGCATAATAATCAGTCAGCGCATCGTTCATCTGTATAATAAATGGTTGTGTTGGGTATCAAAAGTAAACAGCCCCCGCTGTATGCACAGAGGAGGCTGTTTGACGTACTTATTTAAGTCTTAACCATCAGCACGTTTGGCGGCAGCGCGAATCGCTGCAATCGCGCGAGCGCAACCCGCATCGTTAGCCGGATCGTTTGGTACGGTTAAAGTGACGCGATCGACCAAGCCGTTAAAGCGCTTGACCATAGTCTCTGGCAGTGAGTCGTAATCTGCAGTCACGAGGAAAGTGTCGAGAATTTCATCGGTAAAGATGTTCGGCATCTCGTCCCAGCGTTTTTCACGCGTCAATTGCTGTAGTTGCTCGCCCACTTCACCCCAGCCAAATAACTCAAGGCTGGCACGGTACGCGGGTGTTGAGAACAAGAAAGCAAACATATCGCGGAAACGCTCGCGTTCTTTGCTCACGGTTTCAGCATCAGGGCCGGTGGCCACAAATTGGCTGGCAACAATCATCGGAGGCTTCAGCTTGGGATCGCGATCTGGTAAACCAGCAGCCACGCTAGGCTCAATCACTTCTTTCAAGTAGCGCACTGACGTATTGGTTGGGTGAGTGTGCACGCCATCAGCAGTAGAACCCACCAGCTTCAACATTAACGGACCCACTGCGCCAATCATTAAAGGTACATCGGGCGCATCAATAGGGCCGGGGTTAAAGAAAGGCTGCAGGCGCGTGAACTGATAGTGCTCACCGACATAATTGAGCGGCTCACCGGTGCGGAAACTATGGAAAATAGCGCGCAGCGAACCCAAGTATTCACGCATACCCGCTGCAGGTGGTAACCAGCGCGCTGAGTAACGCTCCTCAACGTTTTGCTTAATCTGCGTGCCCAGACCTAACTCAAAACGACCGCCCGACATACCTTGCAAGTCCCAGCTGGCCAAGGCCACGTTCATCGGGCTGCGCGGGAAGGCAATCAGCACAGAGGTGCCGACTTTGATTTTACTGGTTGCGGCTAGAGCTTGACCGGCAAGCAGTAAACCATCGTGTACTGCGTCTGAAACGAACAGGCCGTCATAGCCCATCGCCTCAACGCGGCGCGCAAAATCGCCGATGTCCCCGAGGCCCATATTTTCAGGAGTAGAAGCAAATATTTCTAACATAGCAAACCTCTTTTATTTATTTTTTTGGGGTGCTGCGGGTACATTTTCAAGCTCGGATGTGCCGTCAAGCGTGCGCACTTTAATACCCAGTTCTTCTAACAGATGAAGGCTGTAAGTGATACGTCCGGTTAAGGTAGCGCGTGGGCCTGAGCATAAAGCGAGTGCCGCTTCAGCCATGGCTTCGATGGGCTCAAAAAATGCCACATCATCAATACTGCCGCTGTCTAGTGCGCCTTCACTGGCTACAGCTTCAACTGGTGCGAGTGTGTTGATGGCAATGGATTGACTGGCCAATTCCATGGCCCAACCTGTGGTTAGACGCTCCAACGCGGCTTTGGTTGCGCCATAGAGTGACGGTGAAGTTGTGTTATGAAAACGGTAGGAGCGATCGTCTTCCTGGTAAGGTCCTGGTTCAGCTTTACGAGAAGTGTCACTGGACAAGTTAAGGATCCAGCCACCACCACGTTCAGTCATGCTCGGCACTGCGAGCTGGCTGAGGTGCAGCGGCGCAACAAAGTTAATACCCAGCGACAGATCCAGGTGTTTTGCTTGCTGCTGCAGAGTCGGGCCAAACTTAGCAAAGGCTGCATTGTTCACTAAAATATCGACACCGCCCCATTTCTCTAAGGCGGCGGCCATGATGCGCTCACGATCGTCTGCTTGAGCTAAATCGCCAGTTACATAAATGCATTCACCACCTTGAGCATGAATGCGCTCAGCGGTTTCTTTTAATGAGCCGGGCAGACGGCCACCGGGTTCGCTGGTGCGTGCGGTGATCACAACTTTTGCACCTTCAGCGGCAAAGCGAGCCGCAATGGCTGCACCGATACCACGGCTGGCACCGGTAATAATGGCAACTTTATCTTTTAACATCAGTGACATGCTCATTCCTTATGCTTAGTGGTGGCGGTAGCGGCGCTGTACATGCTCTTGACGGATCGCAATTTGCTGCTGGCGCTCTTCGCTAGTCACCCACTTGGTGTCAGCAGGCATATGTTGCGCAATTTCACTGAACTTAACCTTGGTGGCCGTGGCCCAAGGCAAGTCCTCTTTAGGTTTGACAGGATAGGCCCAGCGCACTGACATATAACCTTCAGGTTGACCTGTGGTATCCACCCAGTTGGCAACACCCGGATCTTGGTGCGAGACCACATAGCGATAGACGTTGTCAGCATCACGATGCCCTTGGATGCCATTCAGGCTGGATTGATGGCTGGCAAATTCCAGCGACTCGCCCCATAGGTTGCCTAGATGGAAACCAATATAAACGGGTTCAACGGGCTGGTTCAGTTCAAGGATTAACGCCTCGTCTTCGTCCAATTCAAACATGCCACCGCAGTAAATATTAGTCGCCATACCGCCTGCTGTGGCCAGCGATGCTGCGTTAGGTTTGTTAAAGTCATTGCGTGGCATAAATGTGGGGCCATCACCTTCGATCTTGCCGTAGGCCTCACAGACCACTGCGTAAAACTCGTTCCAAAAATGCACCTGGTTACGAGTGATTTCACCAATGCGGCGCATTTGGCTGGCAGCAGTTTCAGCGTCATAAGTGGGGATGGGCTTGCCGAGCAGATCATTGCGGTAGATAAACAAGTCCAGCAGGTCTTCGTGTTCCCAGTCGCAGAACAGCTCGCGCAACATCACTTGCTCAGCATAGTATTCGCGTTCAAGCATAGTGCCATCGTCTTGTTTGCGCGTACGGGTGGTGCGTGTAAACATAAAGTTGCCGGTAAAACCTTCTGGTTTTTCCGGCGCTAGCAGGATTTCAAAACGACCATCAGCGTCAACTTTAAGTTTGGAGGTGTCGAGCGTGTCGCTATTGGCCCGCGACCCGGGCTTCACTTCTTTGATGCTGCCACTGTCGCCCGAGAAACCGCTGGGTGTTTCAAAAATCACATAATGCGGTGCTTTACGTACACCTTTAGGGGCTTGCTCGCCACGCCAGTGGCTGGTGTCACCGGCACGACCACGGATGGTATAGGCGTGGCGACCATCAATGGGTGCAGTTAAATAAATCGCATCGGCGTTATCGATGGTGGTGCGATTGAGCGGCTGAATGGCGCGGACAAAATAGGGGTTTTCAACTGTGGGGCCTAGGCCGCGGGCAATAGTGCCGTATAAATAGCCCAGTACATAACGGTAACCTTCCGCTAAGTTACGTGGCGAGGCGGGGGGTGCCCATAGCTCTGGATCATCAATGGCGTTACGCGCTTCACCAATGTTGCTCATCAGCTCATTCCAAGCATCACGCAAACTGTCTGCTGCAGCGACTGTGGCGGGATCTTTATAGACAATCTTAGACATTGCTTAACTCCTTCTTATTATTTTCGGGGATTTGTTTTTCCCAATTAAAGCGCTCAAACAAAGGTGCGAGTCGATCATAAATTTCACTGTCCGCCAGACCGAATTCTTCCAGGCTGTAGGTGTGAGTGGTTTCGTGCTTACGAGTTTTCTCTTCTTCGCTGCACAGAAACGTGCTGTAAGCCGCGGACATGGGCATACCCAAGTCGCTGTACACTTTCTCAATTGTCGCTTTAGGTGCACGGGTCAGTTCGCGGTAGTCAATAATGGCGTAGGGCACATTGGGGTGTTTTTCCAGCACTTCCAGTGGGTGGGTGTAGCTCTCAAAAGATAGGTTAATCATTTGGCGGGTGGATTTTTCAATGCGTTCAGCAGACTGATTGCCTTGGTGCTTCCAACTCACGTGCAAGAGTTTGAGTAGGCTGGGAATAGTTTCATGTGGGTCACGGTATAGCAGCACAAAGCGTGCATCGGGGAAGGCTTCAATTAGTGAGCCGACACGACCGCAGTAGGTGGGGTTTTTACTGAGGTGAATCTTGTTATCACCGTTGATATACAGCTGGCGACGCACCACGTTGCGGTAAAACGTCATTATACGTTTACGCTCAGCGGCAGGGCGCTCGTCCACATGGAAGAAATCCAGTGAATCCATATAGGGCAGTTTGGTGGCCCAGAAACCTGAAGCACAGGAGTTGAAGTACATTAAATCGTCTTCTTCTGGAATATTCATACCCATTTTATGGATGTGCTGAGTAGGACCGAATTTACGCTTTTCCCAGGCCTCTAAACGGCGCTCCAGGCGACGATTCAGTAAGGTGAGATCGATCCAAGCCACCAAGTGCACCGCTTTTTTTTGCAACAAGGATGGCAGCAGTAGTTCATAGTATTTGAAAGCGGAAAAGCGCTTATCGCCACACATCAAACGGTGGGCGAGGGTGGTGCCGCTGCGCGCATGACCAATGATAAACACTGGCTCTTTCACTTTAACGAACCACAGCTTTGGAAACAGAATGTAATCCAACATAAAACAGATGCTGTGAAAAATTGCACGCGCCGGCACGCGCAATAACAACAGTTTATAGAGGCTGTTGCGGCGTTTTTTATTGGGCTCTTTCGATACCAGCTTGAGCATGGTCAGCCACGTTTTAAATTCAAAGTAGAAAAACACAGTCATATCCTTTTTTATTATTAGAGTGGATGGCTAACCTGATCAGCGAACTTGAGATAGCTCAAAATGACCGCGACCATTTCCTGCTCAAATGCAGGGTCAAAAATTAACTCCGCGTTATGATCTAAGGTGGCGTGCAAGGTGCCTTCCAGAATATTAACCACCATAGTGGCAGCGAGATTGAGGTTGCGAACACCGATTGAGTCGCGGTGCTGTTCGAGTGCTGAGGGTAACCATTCAACGGCTTTAAGTTTGCGTGGGTGACGGC
Source organism: Gammaproteobacteria bacterium (assembly GCA_012513235.1). Lineage (GTDB taxonomy): Bacteria > Pseudomonadota > Gammaproteobacteria > Pseudomonadales > Pseudomonadaceae > Denitrificimonas. The sequence continues at coordinate 26,290 of JAAZCO010000347.1, read as the reverse complement.
GATGCACATAGTCCTCGTAGTTGTAGTGCCAGTGCATTTCTAGATAGAAGCTTTTGAGCTTGCTGTACAAACGTTGGTGGCGCGCAATGTACTCCCTGACAAAAAAAGCGATCATTTTTTCCAGCGAGCTGGCCACTATCGATAAGGTGTGTTGATCAATACGCCGCACTTCACTGAGTTCTGCGGTTAGCAGCTCATCGCAAATATCTGCAGCAATTGCATGTTTGTCGGCATAGTACTGATACAAGCTGCCAATGCTGACACCGGCCACTTCAGCGATACGATTGGTCGTTAGGCGCTTTAGGCCTTCTTCTTCCAGTATCTTCAGGCAAGCCTCACGAATAGCGCGCAGCGTTGCTTCGGCACGAGACTGGGTGGGTTGCCTTCTAAGGCTGGATGAGCGTGACGACATAATCATTCCTATTTTTTTATGGGTTTATAGATGACTATTAATGCAGCCTAATACATAAGTCAGTGAGTCGTTCATTCGGTCTATGGGCGTCTGCACCGAGGTTAAGACGCTAAGCCCCAGGCTGCAAAGTGTGGATTGGCAAAGTCAGGTTTACCGTAGATCATGGTTTGCTCATCCAGTGTGACTAAGCGCCCGCCAGCAGCACGCAGTACTGCGTCACCCGCAGCAATATCCCACTCCATAGTGCGGCCTAAGCGTGGATAGACATCAGCTTCGCCAGCGGCCACCAAACACAGTTTCAATGATGAACCGGCGCTGGATTGGCTAGCGACTTTGCGACCATTCAGGAAAGCTTCTAAGGCGCTGGCGTCACCATGTGAGCGGCTGGCAACTACAGTGAGGCCTGCTGCTGGTATTTGGCGGCAGTTGATCGAGCGACGCTCACCGGTGGACTCAACAAAAGCACCTAAGCCACGTGCACCGGCAAAAAGTCGGTCCAGTGCAGGCGCTAATACAACACCCAATATCGGTACACCATCTTCGATCAAGGCCACGTTGACGGTGAACTCGCCGTTGCGGTTAATAAATTCTTTGGTGCCATCCAGCGGATCAACCAGCCAGAAGCGCTTGCCAGTTTCAGGAATATGGCCTGCGCTGGCTTGTTCTTCAGAGACAATAGGAATCGAGGTGTCCAGTGCCTGTAAAGCGGGCAGGATCACTGCTTCAGCACGCTCATCGGCTTCGGTGACTGGGGATGAATCGTCTTTGCTGCGGACTTTAATATCGCCTGCGTAAATGTCCATAATGCTCTCGCCAGCAGCGCGGACAATAGGAATAAGTGCTTGCAGCAATGAATCAAGGTTGGTGTTATTCATGCATCATCTCCTGATAAATAGCCTGCGCAGCCTATTAAGCAGCGCAGGGCGTCCTGTTTACTGGGGTAGGATTTTGCGTTCGCGCAGAACCGCAATGATTTGCTCAACGGCCGCTTCGATCTGCGTGTTTGAAGTGTCGATGCGCAGTTCGGGTGACTCTGGAATTTCGTAAGGCGAATCAATGCCCGTGAAGTTGGTTAGTTCTCCTGCACGCGCTTTGCGGTAGAGACCTTTAACATCACGCTCTTCGGCGATAGCTAATGGGGTGTCGACGTGGATTTCAATAAACTCATTGTCTTGCAGCATATTGCGCGCCATATCACGTTCAGCACGGAAGGGTGAGATAAAGGCGCTAAGTACAATCAGTCCAGCATCGACCATCAGCTTAGAGACCTCAGCAATGCGGCGAATGTTTTCAACACGGTCGGCATCAGTAAAACCTAGATCTTTATTGAGGCCATGGCGTACGTTGTCACCGTCGAGCAGGTAAGTATGGTGACCCATTGCATGCAGACGTTTCTCTACCGCATTAGCAATGCTTGATTTGCCCGAGCCAGATAATCCGGTAAACCACAGCACAGCACTTTTCTGCCCTTTAATACGGGTGCGAGCACTTTTATCCACATCAACCGGCTGCATATGAATATTGTGCGAGCGGCGCAAGGCGAAGTTGATCATGCCGGCACCAATGGTGTTGTTGCTCAGGCGATCAATCAGAATAAAGCTGCCCATGTCGCGGTTTTGCTTGTAGGGATCAAAGGCAATGGCGCGGTCTAAGCTGATATTACATACGCCAATATCATTGAGCTCTAGGGTTTTAGCGGGCATATGCTGGCGCGTATTGACGTTAACTTGGTATTTAATATCAGTGATGGATGCGGTGACGGTCCGAGTGCCAATTTTCATCAAGTACGGACGGCCAGGCAGCAAGGGTTCTGCGTGCATCCAGTTGACAGTGACTTCAAACTGATCAGCAATTTCTGCAGGCGCGGCAACGGTTGAGATCACATCACCACGTGAGATATCAATCTCGTCCGTTGTCGTCAGAGTAATGGATTGACCGACGATGGCTTCGTCTAAATCGCCATCCATAGTCACGATACGCGCGATGGTGCTTTCATGTCCGGACGGTTGCACACGGATACGGTCGCCTGGGCGGATTTTGCCGCTAGCGATGGTGCCGGTGAAACCACGGAAGTCTAAGTTGGGGCGGTTGACCCACTGTACTTGCATGCGAAATGGCGCGTTGAGGTGAGCGTCTTCGTCAACTTCTGCATTTTCCAAGAAGTCCATCAGTGCTGGACCTGTGTACCATGGCATTTTTGCACTGGGCTCAGTAATGTTTTCCCCTTTAAACGCTGACATCGGAATAAAGGTGACATTCTCTAAGCCAAGGTGATCAGCCAGTTCAGTGTAGTCTTGCACTATGCTGTTATAAGCAGCTTCGGAGTACTCGACTAAGTCCATCTTATTGATGGCCACAACAATATGGCGAATGCCCAGCAGCGACACTAAATAGCTATGACGGCGGGTTTGTGGCAGTAAGCCTTTACGCGCATCAACCATCATAATTGCCGCATCAGCAGTTGACGCACCGGTGATCATATTACGGGTGTATTGCTCGTGGCCTGGTGTGTCAGCAACGATAAACTTGCGCTTATCGGTGGAGAAAAAACGATAGGCCACATCAATGGTGATGCCTTGCTCACGCTCAGCGGCAAGACCGTCAACCAGCAGCGCCAAGTCTAGTTCTTCACCTTGAGTACCAAACTTGCGCGAGTCGGCTTCGACAGCCGCAAGTTGATCTTCAAACAACATTTTTGATTCAAACAATAAACGACCGATCAGGGTACTTTTGCCGTCATCGACACTGCCGCAGGTAATAAAGCGCAGCAGGCTTTTGTGTTCGTGCATTTTTAAATATTGATTAATATCGCTGGAAATCAGCTCAGATACGTTGGACATCAGAAGTACCCCTCTTGTTTTTTCTTTTCCATTGAGGCGGATGAATCATGGTCGATCGCTCGGCCTTGACGCTCTGACGTTGTGGTCAAGAGCATTTCTTGGATAATTTCAGGCAAGGTGTCGGCCTCTGACTCAACTGCACCGGTCAGTGGGTAGCAGCCAAGCGTGCGGAAACGCACTTTTTTCATCATCGGCACTTCACCTGGGTTAAGCGGCATACGCTCGTCATCCACCATGATCAAGTTACCGTCGCGCTCAACCACTGGGCGTTCTGCTGAGTAGTACAAAGGCACAATCGGAATGCCTTCCAGGTGGATGTATTGCCAAATATCCAGCTCAGTCCAGTTGGAAATCGGGAAGACGCGGATGGATTCGCCTTTGTTTTTACGGGTGTTGTACAGCTTCCACAGTTCTGGGCGCTGATTCTTTGGGTCCCAGCGGTGTTGCGCGGTACGGAAAGAGAACACGCGTTCTTTAGCACGCGACTTCTCTTCGTCACGACGGGCGCCACCAAAGGCGGCATCAAAACCGTACTTATCTAGCGCCTGCTTAAGGCCCTCGGTTTTCATAATATCGGTGTGCACCGATGAGCCGTGGGTAAAGGGGTTGATATCCTGAGCGATGCCGTCTGGGTTGATATGTACGATCAACTCCATACCCACATCTTTCACCATCTTGTCGCGAAACGAGTACATTTCCTTAAATTTCCAGCGGGTATCCACCTGCATTAACGGAAAAGGAGGTACGGCAGGGTAAAAAGCTTTACGCGCCAAGTGCAGCATCACTGCACTGTCTTTACCTACGGAGTAGAGCATCACCGGATTTTCTGTCTCGGCGACCACCTCGCGGATGATTTGAATACTTTCGGCTTCAAGCCGTTGTAAGTGTGTGAGTGACATCGGGCACCTCGTGATTGATTGTTATAATTATTTGTTTGGGGTTAGCCTAGCTGGCTACTGAGTTGCGGTGCTGGAGAGGACATCTCATACACTGGAATACGTATAGGTTGTGAAACTGGCTGGTAGAGCGTGGTGCGTTGGTGCAGTGGACGCTCTACCGATGCGGTGATGGCGAGCAGTTCAGGGTCATTGAGTAACTGACCGTTACTGCCACCGGCTGCACGCGTGATGGATTCATACATCAGCGTGCCGCCTAGATCATTGGCACCGGCTTGCAGGCATAAAGCAGCGCCTTCACGGCCCATTTTTACCCACGAAGTTTGAATGTTCGGGATCAAGGTGTGCAGCACTAAGCGGCTGATGGCATGCATTAATACGCCTTCACGCAAGCTTGGGCCTGAGCGGGCGAGGCCTTTGTGCCAAATCGGTGATTCCATGTGCACAAAGGGCAAAGGCACAAACTCCGTAAAGCCGCCGGTTTTTGCTTGTAAGGTACGGATGCGCAGCAAGTGACGCGCCCAGTGCTCTGGGCGTTCAACGTGGCCAAACATTAAAGTCGCGGTGCTGCGAATACCGACGCCGTGCGCGGCTTCCATCACTTCGAGCCACTGCGCGGTGTTGAGTTTGTCGGGGCAAATAATATCGCGCACTTCGTCGTCGAGAATCTCTGCTGCAGTACCGGGCAGTGAGCGTAAGCCAGCGTCATACAGTTTTTGTAGGTATTGTGTCAGGCTCAGACCCAAAGTCTCTGCACCGTGCAAAACCTCTAACGGTGAAAAGGCGTGGACATGCATATCAGGTACGGCTTGTTTAACTGCAGCTACTAGGCCTAGATAAGTATTGCCGTCGTAGTGCGGGTGAATACCGCCTTGCATGCACACTTCAGTGGCGCCGCGATCCCAGGCTTCTTGTGCGCGCTCGGCCACTTGCTCGGCATCCAGCACATAGGCGGGGCCGCGCAAGTTCACCGCGGTGCTGCCTTTGGCAAAGGCGCAGAAACCACAGCGGTATTGGCACACATTGGTGTAGTTGATATTGCAGTTGCGCGCGTAGGTGATCTTTTCGCCCACAGTGGCTTTGCGCAGGCTATTGGCCGCTTGCACTACCGCGCTTAAATCGCTGCCTTCCACATAAAACAGCTGCGTGACTTCAGCCTCACTTAATGCTTCGCCAGTTTTGGCGCGCTTAATAATGCGGGCGATTTCTGCTGAGGCAAAGGCGATGGTCGCGTCACTTAAGAGCGCGACAGTAGCGGCGTCTGGCGCATCACCACGGCCGGCGTACCAGTCGTTGCTGCGGGCAAAACCACGGGCATCGGCGGCATGACGAATGGCTGTCGCCATCACTGGATCCACCCACTTTTCGAGTTCGCGGACATAGGCCGGGATCAGCGGTAAGCGTTGTACCAGGTGGCGACCAAAGCCTGCAGTATCCGCTGCGAGCTTATCAATTTGTGGCCACGCCGCTTCTGGATTGACGTGATCTAAAGTAACAGGTGAAATGCCGCCCCAGTCGTTAATGCCTGCTTGTACCAGTTGCGTCAGCTCATCTGGGCGTAAGTTAGGCGGTGCTTGAATGGACATTTGAGCGCCAAAAATCACCCGCGCCATGGCAATCGTCCAAGCTTGATCGGCAATCGTAGGTTCTGGAGCATTCACCATAATGGTGCCGGCCTTAGCGCGGAAGTTTTGAATAATCAGCTCTTGAATATGGCCGTATGCCTGATGCAGTTCACGCAGGGCTAATAGGGCATCAATACGCTCTGCTCGAGTTTCACCAATACCAATTAAAATGCCTGAGGTAATCGCCACTGATAGTTCACCGGCGTAGCGCAATGTATCCAGTCGCACTTGTGGCAGTTTGTCAGGGCAGCGCCAGTGCGGGCCGCCGCGCTCATGTAAACGCTCGGCGGTGGACTCCAACATAATGCCCAGCGAGGCCGATACTTTACGTAAGGGAGCCATTTCTTCACGAGTCATGGTGCCTGGGTTGATATGTGGCATCAGGCCGGTTTCTTTAAAGACCAGCTCAGCCATAGCAGCGACATATTCAAAAGTAGTGCTGTAACCCATTTCTTCCAACGCCGCTTGCGCTTGTGGGTAGCGTAGCTCTGGGCGTTCGCCGAGTGTAAATAAGGCTTCATGGCAGCCCGTTTGTGCGCCAGCTCGAGCAATCTCGAGCACTTCATCTGCGCTTAAGTAAGGGCTGGATACTTTTTTCGGTGAGGTGGCAAAGGTGCAGTAACCGCAGTGGTTGCGGCACAGACGGGTCAGCGGAATAAACACTTTACGTGAGTAACCCATACGACGGCCGTGGCCTTGGATGGTCAAGTCTTGCGCGCAGCTCATCAGCTCATAGGTTGGTGCGTGCGTTGCTAGGAGATGAACTTCATCTGCCGTCAATGAAATGCCTGAGCGCGCTTGGTTCAGTAACAGGAGACTTTGATTATGCATGGGATAGACTCCAGTGCGCAGGTGGTTGAGGGCGGCTGTGCGGCAGATTGATCGTATTGAGGCAGTGCAAGTCCTGCTCAGTGTCCAAATCAAACTGCAGTCCGCGCGCTTGGCTCAAAGCAGGCTGCAGGCCACGTTCTTCGGCTTGGCGCAGGTGACGGGCAAGGCTGCCGTGACCAAAATTAAAGGTGAAATTTTCCGGCTGGCGCAAATAAATCGCATTGGTGCCCATACCGTGATGATCGCTGGCTAGGGCGATCTGTTGCTGGCGGCCAGCCTTGATAAATGAATCGATATCGCGACTGTCGATTAAGGGTAAATCTGCGTGAATGATTAGCAATTCACGCGCACCGATTATCTGCAGTTGTTGGCTGGCATAGGTCAGTGCGTCGTTTAAATCTTTGCCTGGGTCACTGATGTGCAAAACTCCTGCTGGACAGTGTTCTGCGCTCAGGCTGACGATGGCAATATGGTCCACTAGGCGACTTGCCCTCAGCGCCTCAATCACTCCAGCGAGCATCGTCTCGACTAACTGTTTACGGTCATCTGAGCTCAGATGACCACTGAGACGCGTTTTGCCCAGTCCCGGTGTTTTGAGCGGAATCAGAGCCCAGCAGTTACTCGCTGTGTTGTCTGTGTGTGGTGAAGGGTAAGTCATGTCGTGCTCCTAACTTGGCCTTCATTCAAGCAACTCGTTGTGTGTGGGTCTACTCGCTTTGTGAGCTTTTTCAGTTTTAGTTTTTTGTTGAAAAGTCCTTTGATAACAATTAGTTAGAGTTATTGTTAAGGTGTCTAAACAGTTAAACTGAAAAAGCTCAGTTTTGGCAGGGTGGGAAAGCTGAGTTTCTTATTTGTGCTGTTTGAGTGTGCTGGCAAAGGCTAAAGTTTCTTCAGCGACACGAATTCGATCTTCTGCGGTTTGCATGAATGTATCGATGGTAATAATCGGAATATTGATCTGGCCTGCTAAATGCGCGTCACGCTGGTCTAAGACAAAACCATCAATTAACCCGGCGTAGTGTGCAACAATTTGTAGCGCGCTGACGGGCAGCTTAAGCTCTTGCATAATCTTGGTGGTAGGGCCTTTGACCGCTTGCCCGCCCACCAGTGGTGAAACGGCAATAATCGGTACGCCTGCGGCACGTAACTGTTCGCGCATACCGGGTATGGCCAAGATGGGTGCCATACTCAGGTATGGGTTGGAAGGGCATAAAATAATCGCACCCAGATTGGGGTCTTGCAGAGCCTGTACAACTTCAGGGGCAGGCTCTGCCTCAGCTGCGCCGCGAAACTCAATATGCTGCACTTTGGGCTTGCATTGCTCACGGACAAAGTAATGCTGAAACTCCAACTCACCCATATCGGTATGCACCCAAGTGCGCACCGTATCATTGCTCATGGGGATCACTTGTACCGCAAGGCCTAAGCTTTTTGCTAGCGCGTGGGTCACCGTGCTAAGTGATTGGCCGGTGGCCAGTTGTTGTGTGCGGATCACGTGAGTGGCGAGATCCTTATCGCCCAGTAAAAACCAAGTGTCTGCGCTGAACTGTTTTAACGCTTGCATAAATGACCAGCTTTCATCGCGCCGTCCCCAGCCGGTTTCAGGGTTAACCTCCTCTGACAGGGTATATAGCGCAGTGTCGATATCGGGCGAGATATGCAGGCCTAAATGATTAAAATCATCACCGGTGTTGACCACTAGTGTGAGGTCGATTGCGTTTGCTGCGCGCATCAAGCCGTCGGCGAGTTTGGCACCGCCGACACCGCCTGTGAGGGCGATAATACGTTGCTTGTTCATTGAAAGAGGTCCGATTCTAAGGGTCTAATAATGGCGTTGGCGTCGTTAATGGGTGCAGTTGAGTGCAGGCCGGTAACTATTGCGACTGGTGTCCCTTCAGCGCTTTCACCCATCACCAATGCTGCACCGGCGGCAATCGCATCAGCGTAAGCGATGACAGTGTGCTGTAAAATTCTGCCATGGCGATCGGGTTGGCTGCTTTGATCAATTAAAGCGGGAATACCTGAGCAGGCTAGGGCCACATTGACCACACCGTTGCGCCAAGGGCGGCCAAAACTGTCGCTGATAATCACCCCAGGGTGCGCACCGCTTTGAGTGGTCAGTGCCAGACGTAAGTTGTGTGCTGATTGGTGTGGGTCGATGGGCAGTAATAACGCCTGCTCGCCATCCACATTACCGGGCAGGTTGGACTGATCAATGCCGGCATTGGCCATAATGTAGCCAAGGCGGTGGCGCACGATCATCACACCCGGTACGGCGCGTAGAATAGCGGTGGATTCGCTGAGAACCAGCTCGACCAAGCGTGGATCTTTTTTGGTGATCTCAGATAGTTCGACTGCGCGCGCAGAGGGTGATACATCGCACAGTCGCACTAAACGGCCTTCAGCTTTAGAAACGATTTTTTGCGCCACAACCAGCACGCTGTTATCGGCAAGTGGCTGGTTGTGGTCGGTTAGAGATTGACGGATGATGGCGGCGAGATCGTCGCCCGGTTGGATTTCTGCAATGCCGGGCAGAGCCCGTAATTGAACTCCATCAAGCATTGGGTTCTCCTTAAGCGTCGTGGCAGCTTATATCCAGCGTGCCAGTGATCTGAATGCCAGCACCGTCTACGGCGTAGTGGCGATTCATAAAGATCAGAATAGAGGTCATGGCTTCGGCGGCAGCGGAGTTACCCAGTACGCCAGCATGTAATCCGCGCAAACCCGCATCATTAGCGAGATTAACGACTAATTGGCGTGCGTCTTTATCATCACCAAAGACTAAGGCATCGCATTGTATTTCAGCATCGGTGGCCAGTTTATGGGCTGCAACGTTATGAAATGAAGACACTACGCGGACATCGTCGCCTAAGAGTTGCTGAGCAATGACTGCAGCGCTACCTTCCTCAGGCAGCTGTACGCGCATCACTTTGGGTGGTTTGAGTGGCACTGTGGTATCAACCACGATCTTGCCTTGTACCGCAGCTTTAATCTCGTTAAGGATGCTTGCTTGTGAAGAGAAAGGAACGGCCAGAACGATTAGATCGGCGTGCTCAGCCACGCTGACATTGTCATGGCCTTGAATGTTAGTGCCGTGCGCGGCGTTGAGCTGAGTGGCTTTCTCTTCAGCTTTACTCGCTTCTCGGGAGCCAATTAATACGTTGTGGCCAGCTACAGCCCAGCGTTTTGCTAGCGCTGCACCTAAGTTACCAGTGCCGCCGATAACACAGATGGTGCCTACTTTCGTTGCCGCCATGTCCATATTCTCCCGGAGGGTGAGTTATTGTTGTAATTGTTGATTCGAGTCTAGGGTCGGCTATTGCTAGCCGACATCGTTTGATTGGACTAGGGTTTTGCTCACATTTCAGGTGTGGCTGCATAGTTTTGTATGGGGTTGTTTTCAAGCTGTTTGCGGTAGCGCGGGATGGCTATAAAGAGGCATAAACAGGTTAAAGATAGCAGGCCAATACAAATAGCCAGTGCATAGCCTAAGCCTCGGTTACCCATGCTGGCGTTGAAGAAATCACTCATCATGCCGACCAGCAAAGGGCCCAGCCCCACGCCCAGTAAGGTCGTGCCCATAAATAATAAGGCTGTGGCTTGCGCTAATTGACGGGTTGGAAATAAATAGCTGAGCGAACCAAATAAAGGAACCGTCCACCATGTCGCAAAAAAGGCAAAACCTAAATAGAAGAAAAATGCAGTAGGTATCGCCATGCTGCCTAGATAAAATGCCGTACCGCTGGGCCATAGATAAAATAACATGCCAAAAGGTATGCATATTGCTATGCCAATAAGAGCTGTTCTAAGTTGCCAACCAGCGTTACGGCGTACTAAACGATCCGTTACCACGCCGCAGAAAATTGTCCCGACTGCAGAGGTGAGGCCGCCGGCAACCCCCATCAGTAACCCTGCTTCTTGGATGCTAAGAGCGTGAGTGCGCATTAGAAAGCTGGGTGTCCAAGTGCCCACGGCAAAGCCTGATGCCGTGGCAATGCTAGCGGCTCCCACGATCCAGCCATAAGCTGGCGTGCGTAGCAATTGCTTGAATGTCTCGATAAATTTTTCAGCAGGTGAGGGGGTATTGTTTGCACTGGGTGAGTCAGGTATTTTTGTTTCAGTGACTGTCAGAGCAAGAATAACCCCCAACGCTACTCCGGGCGCACCGATGATAATAAATGCCCAGCGCCAGCCGTACATTTCAGCAATCCAGCCGCCTAAGCCCAGACCGACAACAGAGCCGATTGCTGGTCCCATTAAAAATACTGCTAACGCTCGTGAGCGCAGTCGAGCAGGGTAGAGTTGCGATACCATCGCCAGTGATGGCGCAGAGCCGCCCGCTTCGCCAATCGCCACGCCGATACGAAACAACAGCAGCATGGTAAAGCTGGTGGCGATACCGCAGAGCATGGTCATGATGCTCCACGCTACACAGGCTGCGGCAATGACTGGCTTGCGTCCGATGCGGTCTGAAAGACGACCCAGTGGTAAGCCAAAGGCGGTGTAAAATATGGCAAAGGCTACCCCAGATAGCATACCAATCATGGTGTCAGAGACGCCAAACTCCAGCTTAATAGGCTCAACCAAAATAGATACCAGCAGGCGGTCGATGTAATTAAAGATGTAAATCAGGGCTAACATCCCTAGCGCATAGTGGCTGCGCCAGGTTACAGCGGGTTGAGAATTCACAGGGCGATGCTCCATTTTTGTTTTTATAGTTGTTGCATAGTTGGCTGCGTAGGGGTGCGCCACATCGTCTATTTAGACTATTTTTTTGAGCTAGCCTAATGGGTTTGAGTTTGGTCTGTTTGGACGATGCACGGCGCTGCGGTAGCTTGAATGCTAGAGCATCGTCGGATCGACTGTGTTTGCTAGGAGTACTGCATATTATGGGATGGGAAGGCATTCTAACTGTAGTCACACTCCTCTCGGTTTTGTCCACGCTGATGTTCACTCGTTACCAAGCTGATCTGGTGTTGGTGGCGGCGATGGCTTTTCTATTAGTCATAGGTGTTTTAACTCCCGCGCATGCTTTTGCCGGCTTTGCCAATCCTGGGGTGATCACCATTGCCACCTTGTACGTGGTGGCTGCAGGCTTAAAAGAAACGGGCGCGGTGCAGTGGATTGCGCGGCGCTTACTTGGGCATCCGAAAACCGCCCGCGGTGCGCAACTGCGCATGGTGGCACCCACTGGTATCCTCAGCGCTTTTATGAATAACACTGCAGTTGTCGCGATGTTTATTCCTGCTGTGCAAGATTGGGCGCAGCGCCTCAATATCCCTGCCTCTAAATTGCTATTGCCCTTGAGTTATGCCGCCATTTTAGGTGGTACTTGCACCTTGATTGGTACCAGTACCAATCTAGTGATTGACGGCATGCTGCAGACCAAGCTAGGGGTGCATCTTGGGTTATTTGAAGTGGCGTGGGTGGGTGTGCCATTGCTGCTGATTGGTGGCGGTTTTTTAGTGATGTTTGGCTCGCGACTCTTGCCGGATCGTGGTGGCGTGAGTGAGCAATTGGACCAAGTCCGTGAGTATGGCGTTGAGATCGAGGTGATGGCGGGCGGGCCCTTGGTGGGTAAAACCATTACTGAGGCGGGACTGCGTGCGCTGAGCTTTGGGTATTTGGCGGAGATTGCTCGAGACGGCCGTTTAATTACCGCCGTTGAGCCTGATCGTGTGCTTGAGGGTGGTGATTTTTTATATTTTATTGGCGCACCTGAATGCGCCAGTGAACTGCGCCGCATCCAAGGTCTGCGCCCCGCCAGTGGCAATATACATAAGCTGGATGTGGCCAATCATCAGCGCTGCTTGGTTGAAGTGGTGGTGGGGCCTGAGTTTCCGTCCTTAGGTCGCACGATTCGCGACAGCCGTTTTCGGACGCGTTTTAATGCGGTTATTTTCTCATTGTCGCGTGAAGGTAAGCGGTTCTCAGGCAAGTTAGGCGACGCGACTTTTCGTATTGGCGATACCTTATTGTTGGAAGCCAGTCAGCAATTTGTTGAGCAGTACCGCTTTCGCCGTGACTTTTTATTGGTCAGTGCGCTGAATGATTCCGCTCCGCCTGACTTTCACAAAGCGCCAAGGGCATTGGGCATTTTGGCGGCCATGGTGCTGGTCAGTGCCTCGGGTTTACTGCCCATTGTGCAAGCTGGATTTCTGGCTGCGGGGGCGATGATTGCCAGCGGCTGTATTACTGCGAGTCGTGCGCGTGGCAGTATTGATTTGCCGGTGCTGATTGTGATTGCTGCATCCTTTGCGCTGGGCAATGCCATGATTGTGACAGGAGCATCCGCTTGGATCGCTGAAAGCCTATTGGGCGGTGGGGTGTTGTCACCTTGGCTGGCGTTGTTGATTGTCTACGCGTTAACAGCCACGTTTACCGAGGTGATCACTAATAATGCTGCGGCAGTACTGATGTTTCCGATTGCCGCTGCCGTAGCTGAGCAATTGGGCGTGAGCGTGCTGCCTTTTGCGATTGCAGTGATGTTTGCCGCTTCGGCATCCTTTATCACGCCACTCGGTTATCAAACCAATTTGATGGTCTATGGCCCCGGGCGCTATCGCTTTGCTGATTACGCTAAGCTTGGGATACCGCTGAGTCTGATTGCAGGTGCGGTATCGGTGATTCTGATTCCGCTAGTGTGGCCTTTCTAAGCAGTTGACCCAGTCACACAGGGTTGCTTCAAGCTGATCTTGATCGATGCTGCACCAACTGACCAACTGACCAACTGACCAACTGACCAACTGACCAACTGACCAACTGACCAACTGACCGAGTGAATGGTAAAAAGCTGAGCATCTCTGATCAAGAGCGTCGCTCAGCTTTTTATTGCAGGCTTACATTTTAGTTATGCGGACTTTGCTGAGTCCTTAGCGCTGACGGCAAGACCTGTGCGCTGTAGCGCGATGGGAATGACGGCAGCGAGCATGCAGGCCGCGCATAGAATCAGCGCAAGGGAATAGGTGCCTGTAGTATCGAGTAGGTAGCCAACCATCTTCGGGCTGAAAGCCCCAGCTAAGCCACCAATTAAATTACCAATACCAAGTAATGCGCCAAAATTGCGTTGGCCAACTGTTTCCTCCATCAAAATGGGTGATAACTGATTGACCAGATTAAAGGTGGCACCCCAAGCAATGGTGAAAAACAGCACTGCGCTAAAGCCGAAAGTTGGATCATTGGCCAGCAGTAAAGTAAAAACACTAAAGCCGCCGATTGCCATACCGATCATCAAGATGGGTTTGATATTCCAGCGACTGCTTAAAATACCAAACAAGAAACTACCACCCAAGCCTACTGCGCTTTTTAAGGCAAACAGTGTGGCGGCTTCTTGTTGGCTGTAGCCGACAGATACCAGGTAAGGAATCATATTAACCACGATACCTAGGGTGCTAAACGACATCAGTACTTGCAGTGCAATCCACAGCCAGTAACGTGGTAAGCGCAATGCTTTGAGGATGGAGACGCCTGCCAGTTGCTGCACACTGTGCTGGCCGTCCGTACCGGTTAAGGTTTTGCTTGGTAGGCGTGCCAGCCACAGTAATAAAGGCACACAGAGCAGTAGAGTGATGGCAGCAATGGTTTGCATCGCAAAACGCCAGCCATGCAGTTCCGTCATATAAGTGAGCAAGATCGGGAAAATCATCGTGCCGATTGAGCCGCCTGAGAGCAGTACACCTAAAGCCAGCCCTTGACGTTTAAGTTCAACCCAGCGCATCACTAAAGCAATCGCAGGGATATAGGTGGATGCACCTACGCCGATACCACTCAGTGCCATGGCCAAAGTCACTGTATTAATATCGTGACTAACGGAAGCCATTAAATAACCTGCACCCATCAGTAGCGCACCGGCTGACATTACGGTGCGCGGTCCAATGCGATCCAGCAGCCAGCCGGCTAAAGGCATGGCTAAAGTCATAGCCACCATAAAGGCTGTAGCAACGTTGGCTGTTTGTTCGTTAGTGGAGGTAAAGGTTTGGGTGAGTGCCGGGATAAATACCCCGAACGAGCTGATGGTTGTACCAAATAAAATACACATGGTGGCCGCCATGGCCGCAACCACGATCCAAGCTTGGCGCTGGTCGGGGTAGATGTGTACGTAGGCTTGGGTATGAGGTGAGTTGTTTGCCGTTTGACCTGCAGTGGGTTGAGCCACTGCATCGTGCGAGTTATTCATAATTATGTGCTCTGAGCTTATTGTTATTAAAATGCGTAACTATGGCTTAGAGTCTAGGTCGGTCAAGCGGCTGGCATCGTCTGTTTAGATTAATGTGTGCGTATGTGAGCTATTGCCTCACTGTGTTTTTTGCAGCCAAGGCTTACTGCGTAGTAGCGTCCACAGCATCAATACCGGAACAATCACCGTGATACTGACGATGATCAGCGCATAGCGTAAGGATTCTTCGCCGGTATGGGGGATCAACGCATCACTGATCGCGCCAGTAACTAAAGGGCCTAAACCAACACCGCACAAGGTGGTAAACACGGTCTGTAAAGCGAACACTGTGGCGCGTTGCCACTGAGTGACCAGTTGCGATAATAAGTTAAAGGATGGTGCGACCCAGAACACGGTAAAGAAGCCGGCAATCGCACACCAAATCATGGCCGTAGGCACGGGCACGCTAGCCACTTCAAAAGCGATACCCGCAGGCGTGAGGAAGTACGCCACCATAGCTAAGGTCGCAATACAGTGGCCAATAATCGGAATGCGTACCAACCAAGCGCGGTTGTGAGCGCTGAGTCGGTCGGTTAACCAGCCGCTAAAGATACTGCCAATGGCGGCGGCAATACCGGTGACAACACCGGCTAAAATACCAGCGTGTTGCAAAGACAGTTCGTGTGAGCGCACCAAGAAAGAGGTGTTCCACATGGCAAAAGAGAACGCGCTGAAGGTGGTGATCGCACTGGCGCCAATCAGCATAAAGCAGGCTTTGTTGCGCAGTAGTTTAAGCGCAGCTTGCATCAAGCCTTCTCTGGGTGGCTCAGTACTGCCACCGGTATCCCACTGGCCGCGAGTCGGTTCTTTAACAAAGAGTGAGAAGATCAGTGAGAACAAAATCAATGGCGTACCAATGGCATAAAAGCCCGTACGCCAGCCGTAGCTATCAATAATCCAAGCGCCGATACTCAGGCCCAGAATACTGGAAATAGTCGGTGCACCCGTAAAAAAGCTGATCGCTAAAGAGCGGCGGTGCGGAGGGTAGAGATCAGAAATCAGCGATAAGGATGTGGGCGTGACTGGGGCTTCTGCTGCTGCAACCAGCATCCGCGCAAAGATCAACATCCAAAAGCTCATCGCAAAACCGCACAACAAGGTTGCAAAAGCCCAGAGACCTAGGCTGATGGCCAGCACTCGTGTGCGGGTATGACGATCGGATAAACGTCCGGCAGGCAGCCCTAGGAAAGCGTAGACCACGGCGAAGGCTAAGCCTGAGATCAAGCCCATGGCAGCATCGCTGACATGGAACTCTTGTTTGATTGGCTCGATCATTACAGACATGATCTGACGGCCCATAAAACTTCCAGCGTAAGTCACCACTAGAAGTGCCAGAAACCCATGGATGCGCCATCCAAGCGAACTGCCGCCAGTATGTTTGCCCATAATCGTTAGGCCGACGCCTGACGCTGCTTGAGCAACGTAAGAGCAGTATCTTCAATCATATCTTCTTGGCCACCAACCATGCCACGACGACCCATCTCGACCAGAATCTCACGCGCAGATACGCCATATTTGGCTTCGGCACGCTTAGCAAACAGTAAGAACGAGCCGTACACGCCGGCGTAACCCATGGTCAGCGCATCACGGTCACTGCGGATTGGGAAGTCCATAATGGGTACCACCAAATCTTCGGCTACGTCTTGAATACCAAACACATCGACACCAGTTTCAATGCCCATACGAGCGCAGACGGCAATCAAGATTTCCATCGGTGTATTACCCGCGCCCGCACCTAAACCTGCGCACGCTGCATCAATACGCGTTGCACCGGCATCAATAGCGGCGATGGAGTTGGAGACACCCATGGATAAGTTGTGGTGGCCGTGGAAACCAATCTCGATGTCCTTGCCTAATGCGTTACGGATCGCTGAAACGCGCGCATGCACATCCTGTGGCAGCATATAGCCGGCTGAGTCAGTGATGTAGATGCAGTTGGCACCATAGCTTTCCATCAGTTTGGCTTGCTTGGTTAGGCCTTCTGGAGTGTTCATGTGCGCCATCATTAAAAAGCCCACAGTGTCCATGCCCAGCTTGCGTGCTTCAGTGATGTGCTGCTCAGAGACATCGGCTTCGGTGCAGTGGGTGGCAACGCGGATGGTGTTCACGCCCAAATCTTTAGCCATATGCAAATGCTCAACCGTTCCGATACCGGGCAACAGTAGGGCAGAGACTTTGGCGTTCTTCATCAGAGGGATGACCGCTGAGAGATATTCTTCGTCAGTGTGCGCCGGGAAACCATAGTTCACGGAAGAACCACCAAGACCGTCACCGTGGGTGACTTCAATCAGCGGTACGCCAGCGGCATCCAGTCCTTGGGCAATGGTTTTCATCTCATCCAGAGAAATCTGGTGCTGCTTGGGGTGCATGCCGTCACGTAAGCACATATCGTGAACGGTAATTTTTTTGCCTTTAAGGTCCATAACAGTCTCCTTAAGCCACAGTCTGGGTGAGTAGTTTTTCTGCGAACATTTCTGCAGTACGTGCAGCTGCTGCGGTCATGATGTCGAGGTTGCCAGCGTACTTAGGTAAGAAATCGCCCAAGCCTTCAACTTCCATAAAGATCGAGACGCGATTGCCGTCAAACACAGGGCCGTTGACTAAGGTGTAACCCGGCACATATTTTTGTACTTGCTTAATCATGGCGTGAATCGATGCAGTAATGGCTGCTTGATCCGGCTCGCCTTCGACTAAACAGTGCACGGTATCGCGCATCATCAGCGGTGGCTCCGCGGGGTTAATCACGATAATGGCTTTACCCTTTTTCGCGCCGCCGACTTTTTCAACCGCGCTGGCGGTGGTACGGGTAAATTCATCAATGTTTTTGCGGGTACCTGGGCCGACCGACTTAGAGGCGGCTGTGGCAATAATTTCGGCGTACTCAACAGGTTGCACTTGCGAAACCGCGGCCACTAAAGGAATGGTGGCTTGGCCGCCGCAGGTGACCATGTTGACGTTCATGGCACCGCTGCTTAAGCAAGCATCGAGGTTAACGGGTGGCACACAAAATGGACCAATCGCTGCCGGTGTCAGATCGATCATCAGCACGCCGAGTTCATTGAGCTTGCGGCTGTTTTCAGGGTGAACATAGGCTGAGGTTGCATCAAAGGCGATACGGATATCGTCTTCTTTGATATGCGCTAACAAACCATCAACGCCATCGGCGGTGGTTTTTAAACCCATATCTTGTGCGCGCAATAAACCTTCAGAGGTGGCGTCAATACCCACCATCCACACCGCTTCGAGAAACTCACTGCGTTGGATCTTGTACAGTAAGTCTGTGCCGATGTTACCGGGGCCAATAATGGCGCAACGAATTTTTTTACTCATAATAGTGTGCTCTCCGTTAACTGCTTCAGTCGGTAAACGTCAGACTGGCAGAACCAAGTCCGGTGATATTCATTTCGATACGGTCGCCAGCCGTCACTGGAACCAAAGGTGCCAATGCGCCCGACAGAATAATTTCGCCTTTACGGAAGGGAATGCCCAACTTACCTAGCGTGTTGGCCAACCAAGCCACGGCTTCGCAAGGGTGACCTTGTACCGCTGAACCCAAACCGCTGCCAGCCGGCTCGCCATTTTTAGTCATGGTCAGCTCAACCTTGGCCAGATCCACAGTACGTGGGTCGATGCGTGCAGAGCCTAAGGCAAACACGCCACATGAAGCGTTGTCAGCCACAGTGTCTTCAATGGCAATCTTCCAATCACGAATACGTGAATCGACGATTTCAAAGCAGGGCACCACATATTCAGTGGCAGCCAAGACGTCGCTGGCAGTAATGCCTGGACCGTTGAGGTCGGCTTTAAGGATAAAAGCAATTTCACCTTCAGCGCGTGGTTGCACTAAGCAATGCTCAGCTTTGCTCACGGCACTGCCGTCTGCAACTTGCATGGCGTCGGTGAGGAAGCCAAAGTCAGGCTGGTGGACATTGAGCATGTCTTGCACGGCTTTAGAGGTGACACCGATTTTTTTACCAATCAGTTTTTGCCCAGCCGCTTCGCGACGCTGGAGAAACTGCAAAGAAATCTGGTACGCCTGCTCAATGGTGATATCAGGGTAGCGTTCGGTCAGCGGCGCGAGGCTGGTGCTGGACTGCAATGCTTCAAACAGTTCGTCGCCGAGTTGTTTAATCACTGTTTCGTCAATCATGATCTTCTGTCTCCGCTGGTATGTTTTAGCTAGGGAACACACTGACGCCGGCACCGCCGTCAATATCCAAGATTTTGCCCGAGACCCAGCCGGAGGCTGGCGATGCAAAGTACAAAGCTGCAGCAGAGATATCTTCCACTTCGCCTAAGCGCTGCAGTGGTGTGTTTTTGGTCATGATCTCTTTGACCGCTGCTGGCATCACCTTGTCGAGCGCGTCGGTGAGGATTGGGCCGGGTGAAATTGCATTGATGCGAATCTCTGGGGCAAAATCTTGTGACAGCAGTTTAGTCATATGCACTAACGCCGCTTTGGCGGTGCCATAGGCGCTAAAATTTTTCTGGATATAGTTCGCTGCGACCGAGCTGATATTGATGACGTTACCGCCACCGGCTGCACGCATGTGTGGTACGCACAGCTGAATCAGATGGTAGGGGGTGGTGACATTGAAATTCAACAAACGATCCAGTTCTTGCCAAGGCATTGTTGCTGGGTCGTTCGGGCCACCACCGCCGGCATTATTAACTAAATGAGTGACCTTACCGAATGCTGCAACGGCTTGCTGTATTAAAGCTTCGCGACTGTCGGCGCAAGTGACGTCGCAGGCCACGGCAATGGCGTCACCGCCTTTGGCTTTGATTGCGCTTGCAACCGCTTCCACATCACTGAGGGTGCGAGCAGCGCACACAACCTGCGCGCCTGCTTCAGCATAAGCAAAGGCAATCGCGCGGCCGATACCTTTACCTGCTCCAGTGATTACAGCGACGCTGCCGTTTAGGCTAAATCGGTCAATTAAACTCATTGTGTATCCCTTTTTATTATTATGATGCAGTTTTTTTAGCGTTGTTTTCTTCTTTAGTGGCCCATAGATCAGGCAGATCAAGATCAGTGGCCTTAATCACACGTTTGAGGAGGATTTTTAAAGCCTCTACATCACCATGGCCAATTTGCTTAGCAATTTGTTCTTCAACAGCTTTGGCAACAGCAATTTGCTTGAGTGATGCATCACGGCCGTCAGCGGTTAATACATAGCACTGATCGCCATTTTTCTGCACTAGCACTATATGCTGCAGCTCTTCGAGTTGTGCCATTTCTTCAATCGATACGGCGCCGCCGGTGTATTCAACAAACTGGTTGATTTCTTCCAGAGTTAAGCTGTCTTGAATGCTCAGTACCGACAGAATAAAAAACTGCTTCTCATTGAGCTGTTGAGTTTTCAGTACATTTTGTAGGGTGGCAACCAATTGGAAGTGCGCACGACCTGCTAAGTAACCCAGTAGATCTTCGGTGTAGCTGCACTCAGGCGTTGGCGCTGCACTGAGTTGCACGCCTTCGCGCGGCTTTCTTGCTGCCAGTGCATACAAACCGCTTTGGAAGGCCAGTGGTGGTAGGTCTGACTTGTCAAAGCCCAGCACTTCACCAACAAAAATCATATGATCACCGCCTTCATAAATAAAGGCAGTCCGGCAATTAAAGCGTGCAGTACAGTTGCGCAATAACGGGATATTATTCATCCCTGGCTCTAAGTCCAAACCCTTAAACTTCTCTTCTCCTCGCGAAGCAAAACGGCCGGATAAGGACTCTTGCTCGCTGGAGAGAATGTGTACGTTCCAGTGTTTGTTGCTAGTGAATGCCGATAAACTCATGGCAGACTTGTCCAGGCTCCACAGTACCATCGGTGGATTCAGCGATACCGAGTTGAAACTGTTCGCTGTAATGCCAACAGGATCGCCGTTTTCGGCACGCGTGGTGATAATAGTCACGCCGGTGGTAAATGTGCTCAATGCTGAGCGAAACTCTTGCGGGTCAAAGCTGGCTTTGGCCATAGTGAAGCACCTCGTTTAGTCATGCTATGTTGACTTGATTATCATGTGGCAGCAGGGGTTAAACATCGTCTCTATGGACTATCGATAAATCACCCTGCAAACGCTGTAAAATCAAGGGTTTTGCGGTTATCGTCCGAATAGACGAGGCGGCCTTGGGAGGGTGCTTCTAAGCTAAAATCTAAGACCAAAAAATAAATACAATAAGGAGAGTCCATGAGCGCTCAGTTAGCAACATCACAAGAATTGTCTGACTTGCTTAAACAGCATCGACAAGCGACAGACGAGCAAGGTGTGGTCGATGTAGAGACACGTAAGCGCCGATTGCAAACCGCGATTGATTTGTTGGTCGATCATCACCAAGAACTATGCACTGCTATGGAAGCCGATTTCGGTGGGCGCCATCAAGGTTTTAGCTTGATGAATGATATTTTGGGCTCTCTTAACTCCCTTAAGCATGCGCGTGACAACCTAGAGCAGTGGGTTGGTTCTGAGTCGCGTCAAGTGTTTTCTCCTTATGATCAAATGGGTGCGCAAGCTTGGGTGCAATATAAGCCTAAGGGCACAGTGGGTATTATTGGTACCTGGAATGCGCCAATCTTTACCCTGCTGAGTCCGCTTGCTTCCGCATTGTCAGCGGGTAACCGTGCGGTACTTAAGCCCTCGGAAGTTGCGCCAGAAACTGCGCGCGTTTTAGCTAAGGCCATTGGTGAGTGTTTTGACCCGTTGGATGTGGCAGTGATTACCGGTGGTGTTGAAGTGGGGCAGGCGTTTGCCGGTATGCCTTTTGATCACTTGGTATTTACCGGTAGCACCGAAGTTGGCAAAAAGATTATGCGGGCCGCGGCAGATAACTTGGTGCCAGTTACTTTGGAATTAGGTGGTAAGTCGCCGGTGATTATCAGTGAAACGGCTGATATCCGTGAAGCAGCGCGTCGTTTAGCTATCGCTAAAGGTATGAATGGCGGGCAGTTGTGTATCTCACCGGACCTTGTGTATGTGCCTGTTGCAGCGCGCGATGAGTTTGTCAGTGCTTTTTGTGAAACTTACAGTGCGCTGTATCCAACCGTAGAAAATAACCCTGACTATACTGCTGTGGTGAATGTGCAGCATTTAGCGCGTGTCGCAGGTTATGTGGCGCAGGCGCAAGAAGAAGGCGCAGAAGTTGTACGTTGCCCTGATGTTGGCGTACCGGCAGTGGGGCGCAAGCATCCGTTGAGTATTGTGATTAATCCACCGTTGCTGTCTGACATTATGCAGCATGAAATCTTTGGTCCGGCTTTTGTATTGCTGACTTACAGTGATATTAAGCATGTGGTGCAAGAGATCAACAGTGGTGGTCGACCCTTGGCGCTGTATTACTTCGGGCAAGATCAAGCTGAGCAGGATTATGTGTTAGATCACACCTTGTCCGGTGGTGTCACGCTCAATGATGCGTTGATGCACGCTGCGATGGAAGATGCACCCTTTGGTGGGGTAGGCGCGTCGGGTATGGGGCATTATCACGGTCGTGATGGTTTCCTTGAGTTCAGTCATGCGCGTACGGTGTTCCAAGGTGCGCCGGTTGATCCGCGTGCTGAGTGGGGCATGTTGCCGCCTTTCCCTGAGCATTTTGCTGCAGCTATGGCTGCGCAAGTGACGCGTTAAGTAGGACTCTAACATCAAGCCCGAGCACGGTTGAACTGTGCTCGGGCTTTTTGCTTTTGAGGCTTAGGTGTTGGGTTTGGCTCAGGCAGGGCAGGCTGCATAAGTAAAATAATTGTGAGCGTGCTGTATGTGAATACCAAGGTCTAACTGCTGACTTGGGGTGTTCATTAATTCCTAGTCCAGTTTGACGATGAGAGGTGGGTGGTGTGCGCTGATAATCATAAAACATTGAAAAACACTAGCTGCGTAAATCACTGAGAGAACTAATTATGGCTATCGCTCATAAGAAAACAACAAAAGAACTCGAGCTCATCGAAAGTGCGCGCAAAATGATTCCAGCGTTAAAAGCGCGCTCCACCCAAGCAGGGCATGATCTTAAAATCCCTGATGAAACCATTGCAGAGATGCAGGCCGCAGGTTTATTCAAAGCGATGCAACCTAAGCGTCATGGTGGCTTTGAAGTTGATCCTCGTACCTTCTTTGAAATTCAAATGGCACTGGCTGAAGGCTGTATGTCCACTGCGTGGATTTATGGCGTGATGGGTGTGCACCCATGGCAGTTAGCGCGTTACCCTGAGCAAGCTCAGCAAGATGTCTGGGGTGTAAGTCAAGATACCTTAGTCGGCTCAACCTATATGCCTGTGGCGAAAGTGACACCGGTTGAAGGTGGCTATCGCATCAGCGGTCGCTGGGGTTTCTCTAGTGGTTGCGAGCATTGCGAGTGGACATTGCTGGGTGGTATTTTACCGCCTGATGAGAATGGCGAAGGTGTGGAGCATGGTACGTTCCTAGTGCCTTTAGCTGACTATCGCATTGAGCGTAACTGGGATGTGCTGGGTCTGCGTGGGACGGGCAGTCACGATATTATCGTGGATGATGCTTTTGTTCCGGCGCACCGTGTGCAGCGCACCAATAACAGCTCACCTGAAGCCACTCCAGGTCTGAAAGAAAACACCAATCCGATCTTTGCGATTCCCTTTGCGCAGGTCTTTACTCGTGCAGTGTCCACTTCAGCCTTAGGTGCGTTACAAGGCGCTATTAACGAGTTTTGTGACAATGCGGCGAAGCACATCGGTAAGCATGGTGCTAAAACAGCTGAAGATCCATTGGCTCAGGATACGATAGCCGATGCAATCTTAACCTTGGATATGCTCAAGCTGGTCTTGCACCGCAACTACGGTGAACTGCTAGAGATTGCTCACAAAGGCGAATTGCCTGATGTGGAAATGCGTTTGCTGTACCGCTATCAGTCGGCTTATGTGACCAACACCTGCGCTGAGAAAGTGAGCTTGTTGCTGAGGTCAATGGCTGCGTCTGGACTCTATAAGACTAATCCAGTCGAACGCATCTTCCGTGATATTCATCAGGCGCGCGGTCATATTGCGAATAACATGGCGGCCTATGCGCGTGCCTATGGCACAGTCCAGCTCGGTCTGCCTAACCCTGATCCTTACGTTTAAAAAGTGTTTCCGTCGCGCACTCTAAGTAGCGCGACGGTTTTTGCTTGCCAACTCAGTGACTAAGACAGGTGTGTAGATGACTGCTAAAAGTGAATTTAATACAGATTATGATCTGGTGGTAGTGGGCTCGGGTGCTGGCGCCTTAACCTCTGCGGTAACTGCTGCAGCACAAGGGCTGCGGGTGCTGGTTGTCGAGAAAACCGACAAATACGGTGGCACATCCGCGTTGTCAGGTGGCGGTATTTGGATCCCTTGCAACCATTACTTTAAAGCCAAGGGAGGCCAAGACAGTCCGGAAAAAGCTTGGACCTATCTGAAAAATGCCATTGGTGACGATATCGATGAAGTCCGCGTGCGTAAGTATATTGAAAAAGCACCGGAGATGATCAAGTGGTTAGAGGATAACTCGCGTGTACGTTACGCTGTTGCAGAAAAATATCCAGATTACTACCCGCAATATGAAGGGTTTTTGCCTGGTGGTCGTACCCTCGATCCTGAGTTATTTGATATTACGGCGTTGAAAGATGAACTGCCAAACCTGCGCGAGGCCTCACGCGGGAATATGCTTATGGGGAGTATCTCTTGGACCGCCCGTCAAGCGCATATAGCGATGTCAAAGTCGCGTGGCTGGCGTTTGATGGTGATGTGGATGATGCTGCGCTATAAAATGGATTTTAGGTGGCGTAAAAAAACCGGCCAAAAACGTGACCGTCGGACTGCTTTAGGTAATGCCTTAGTGGCGAGCTTGCGTGCGTCGTTGATTGATAGGGGTGTGCCTGTATGGCTCAACACTAACTTTATTGAGTTAATTGAAGAAAACGGCCGCGTCTGTGGTGTGGTGGTCGAGCGTAATGGTCAGCAGCAGCGTATTGGTGCTAGTCGAGGTGTCATTTTAGCGGCTGGAGGCTTTGAGCAAAATCCTGTGCTACGTGAGAAATACCTGCCGCAGCCGAATAAGGTGGAGTGGAGCACGACGCCAGAAGGCGCTAATACCGGTGCGGCACTCGAAGCTGGACAGAAGCTCGGTGCAGCTACTGCATTATTGGATTGGGCGTGGTGGACGCCTTCATTTTTAGTGCCAGGTGAAGCCAAAGCCCGTGGTGTGTTTGCTGAGCGAGCTTTCCCAGGCGCGATTGTGGTGAACAGTTTAGGCCAGCGTTTTGTGAATGAAGCAACTCCTTATCTTGAGTTTGTCACGGCTATGTATGCCGATAATAAAAAAACTGCAGGTAAGACGTTTCCGAGTTGGGTGGTGTTTGATGCCAAGTTCCGCTTTAACTACGCCATGGGCCCATTAATGCCGGGGCAGATTATGCCTGATATGCGTCTGCGCAAAGAGTGGCTGAATAAGCTCTACTATAAAGCCGACACACTGGAAGAATTGGCACAAAAAATTGGTGTTGATGTCGCTGGTTTAAAAGATACGGTTAAGAAAATCAATCACTACGCGCAAACCGGTGTGGATGAAGATTTCGGTCGCGGTGGTAACGTATTTGATCGCTACTATGGTGATAGCAATGTCACTCCAAATCCTTGCTTAGCCCCCGTCGCCAAAGGTCCATTTTACGCGATGCCGATTCAGGGCGGTGATATTGGTACTAAAGGTGGCTTGTTAACCAACGAACATGCGCAGGTCGTCAAGCCCGATGGTCAGGTGATTAAAGGCTTGTATGCGATCGGTAATACCTCGGCTTCGGTGATGGGCACCACCTATCCTGGTGCGGGCGGTACCTTGGGTCCAGCGATGACCTTTGGTTACATTGCTGCGTTAGATGCCGCTGCACAAAAATAAGGAAAGCAGTATGAGTAAAAGACTGTCTGGAAAAGTAGCGATTGTCACTGGCGCTGCCAGTGGTGTTGGCGAAGCTGTAGCGCGTCTGTTTGTCAGTGAGGGCGCACAGGTGCTGATGTCAGACCTCAATGAGGTAGATGGCGCACGTATCGCGACAGAAATTGGCGCCACTTTTGTGCGTCACGATGTCACCGACCCGCAAGGTTGGCAGCAGGTAGTGGATCGTGCTGTCGACAGCTTTGGCAAGCTGGATATCTTGGTCAATAATGCCGGTATTTTAATTGCGGGTGATATCGAAGAGTCCAGCTATGAAGACTGGAAGCGCTTAATGAATGTCAATGCCGACAGCGTGTTCCTTGGCTGTAAAGCGGCGATTGCAGTGATGAAAAAACAGGGCGGCTCGATTGTCAATATGTCGTCTATTGCCGCTTTAGCAGGCAAAGAAGATTACGTCGCATACTGTGCCAGTAAAGGCGCAGTGGCGGCGTTAACCCGTGCAGTGGCGGCGGACTGTCGCTTAAAGCGCTACCGTATTCGTTGTAACTCGGTGCACCCCGATGGCATTTTAACGGCCATGACCCGCGCGACTTACCCCAAGGGTG
>JAAZCO010000346.1 GCA_012513235.1 Gammaproteobacteria bacterium | reverse complement strand
TACAAATGGTGCGTGAATTCCGGGTGGATAACCAACATACGCCAGTCGTATTAATGGGCTACTTTAATCCGTTGCATCAGTACGGCGTGCCACGCTTTATTGAAGATGCAAAAGCTGCTGGTGTCGATGGTTTGATTATTGTCGACTTGCCGCCTGAGCATAACGCGATGTTGTGTGATCCTGCGCAAGCTGCTGGCCTCGACTTTATTCGCTTAACCACGCCAACCACGGATGATGTACGTTTGCCGAAAGTACTGAATAACAGTTCAGGCTTTGTCTATTACGTATCGGTTGCAGGTGTAACGGGTTCTGGCTCAGCGACGATGGAGCATATTGAAGAAGCGGTAGCACGTTTACGTCGCCACACTGAATTACCAGTGTGCATTGGCTTTGGTATTCGCACCCCTGAGCATGCGGCTAATATTGCGCGTTTAGCAGACGGTGCTGTGGTGGGATCAGCTTTTGTGAACTTGATTGAAAATGCCACCAGCCCAGATCAGGCGGTAGAGGGTGTTTTAGGTTTATGTCGTGAGATTGCTGATGGTGTTCACCGTGCGCGTGAATAGCGCACAGTGAACTAGCGCCCTATTATGGACGTGGGCCGAATAACTCTAAGAGTTGTTCGCCCTGCGGAGCGCCGGGGTGCAGTTGCATCATGCCCGTTTCATCCAATTGTAAAATAGCTGGCGTACCGTTGACGCCTAGCAGACGCATCAGTTCTTGGTTGCCTTCGATTTGCTTCAACTGCTCAGCTGCAACTTTGATTTCTTTTGCTGGGCTCTTACCGCTTTCGTTGCCTTTGAGAGCTGCTTTAGGGTCTTTCGCTGAGAGTAAGTAAGCTGCTTTCTTTTGGCTGCCCTCACCGAGTGTACCGACCATCACGTGACGCAATTGTACTTTACCGCCATCAACCCATGGACGTGCATCTTTCCAAAGACGTTTGCAGTAGGGGCAGTTTGGGTCGGTAAATACGTAGACAATTTTTTCAGCTTTATCAGAGCCATCAGCAATCCAGTTGCTGTTCTGTAGTTTTTCCCACATCACTTTACTTTGTGGGCGGCTGACCTTCTCTTCTAGTACTGCGCCAGTTAAGTCTTCGCCTTTGGCATCTAACAAACTACCAATCAGGGCATGCTCACCGTCTGCGGTGACGTACAGCGCTAATGGACGGCCGTTATACATGGCGGTGTAGCCTGTTAAGCCGCTGGGCGCATCAAACTTTTCTAGTACTTCAATACCACGGTCGCGCATCGCTTCAATGGGTGCTGGGTAATCTGCTGCCTGTGCCAGCATGGGCAGAGTCAGTAAGGCTAAAGACGGTAAGATTTTTTTTAAGGTCATGGTTGTTCCTTTAAGCTAACGTTTTGGTTTTCTGGACTGATGTGGCGTAACGCATGCTTTAAACTGGCATGCGATAGTTCACCTAAATGATTGTTTTTCAATTGTCCCTCAGCGCTATAAAACAGCGTAGTGGGTAAAGATAATGAGCCAACCGCTTGACCTAAGCGCCCGCCGGTATCGAGCAGGTTATTGCGCAAGGTCAGTTGTTGCTGCGCTAAGAATTTCTCGACCAGCGCTTGTCCCTCGCCTTGGTTGACAAAAACAAAACGAATATCGGGGTTAGCCGCTTGTGCTGCAGCCAGCACGGGCATTTCACGGCGACAGGGTGGGCACCAGGTTGCCCATAAGTTTATCACTAAGGGTTTGCCAGCTAAATCCTGTAAAGATAATGAACGCCCTTCTATATCACGTACAGCGATATCAGGGACTTGTTGGCTGCTTTGTAAGGCGCTGACGACCGAGATGCTTGCGCCCCACACCACTAAACCAATACATACGCCGATGCCCAGAGGCACGCGTAAGTTAGCTTGGCGCCAAGCTTTGTATATACCCACTAAAATAGCTGCAATTAAGCCTGGTAGTAATAAGAAGCCTCCATCCCGAATATCTATAATCTGCAAAAAACTGTCGTATTGCTCTGAGTATTGCAGCACAAAAGCAGTACGGGCGATCACTGCACCGATCAGCAGCATATTAAATAAAGCGGACTCGGGGTTCGTGCCACGCTTTCTACCAATCAACCAACCACTGAACCAAGCGATAAAAAACGCGCCATAGAGCAGCGCTAAATTCATCGGAATAGCTAATGGGCCTAGATTAAAACTCAACATTAATCATCCTTCTGCGCACTGGTGAAGTGCTGTAAAAACTCACTGGCTGACACTTCGCCGGTGATGCGTTGCGCGCGTTGCTCTGTCCCTTGCGGGTCGATAAATAAGATTGTGGGAGGACCCATAATTTGCAGGTCCTTCATCAGCTGTTGTTGCTCTGCGCTATTTAAGGTGACGTCGGCTTGCAGCAAACGCACATCTGCCAGTGCTTGTTGCACATCAGCTTTACCAAAGACGGTTTTCTCCATCACCTTGCATGAGACACACCAGTCTGCATAAAAGTCCAACAGCACCCACTTGCCATCCTGCTCGGCTTGTTTAAGTTGGGCTTGCAGCTGCTGAACATCAGCAAAACGTTGCATGCTCTGGGTGTTGGCAGCTGAGTGGCTGGATGCACTGAAGTTGCTTAAGGGGTTTAAAGGATCATCCGCGCCGGTGGCAGCCCCGAGTAATAAAACACCACTCCAGATCCCCAGTAGTAAGGCGAGATAACGGCTGAAAAAGCGCCATTTCAGTGCTTCATTCAGACTCAGCTGTGCCGCAACACCTAAGAGCAAGGCACCCCAAAGGCCGACAAATACGGCATCACTTAACACCGGACGCACCACAATAATGGCCGTGGCTAATAAGGCATAACCAAAGACGCGATTCACGCTTTGCATCCAGTTGCCTGGCTTAGGTAACCAGCGCATACCGATAGTAATCGCCAGCAACAAAGGTAAGCCGCTACCAAGACCCAAAGAGAACAGCGCTAAACCGCCACGCACACCGTCACCGCTTTGTGCGATATAGAGTAAAGCGCCCGCTAGTGGCGCAGTCATGCAAGGGCCGACTAATAAAGCAGATAATGCACCGAGGCTGGCCGCCCCTAATAAGTTGCCGCCTTTAAGTTTCTGGTCAGCACCTTGTAGGCGCTCACGAATAAAGGCCGGCAACTGTAAGGTAAAGACACCAAATTGCGCTAAGGCCAAGAGGATAAAAATAATGGCAAAGGGAATCAGCAACCAAGGTTGTTGTAAGGCAGCGGAGAGATTACTACCGAGACTGGCTGCGACAACACCTAAACCGGCATATACCAAGGCCATAGGCAGCACAAAGGCTAAACCTAAACGGGCACCGTGCCAACCGCCGCTTTTTGAGCCACCAATCACGCTGGTGAGAATCGGCAGCATCGGTAACATGCAGGGGGTGAAGGCTAACAACAGACCCATCATAAAGAAGGCTGCCATATTCAGTAGTAGGCCTGAACCGGCTAGGCGCTCAGCAATGGATTGGTCTGCAGAGAGGTTGGCGTTAGCTGAGTTTGCTTGAGTACTAGCACTGCTGGCTGCTTCACCCCCCACAGTGACTGTTTGCGGTGGATAACACAGCCCCGCATCAGCGCAACCTTGGTAAGTTACTGCTAAGGGGCGTTGTGCATCAGCGTTAAGGGTGAGCTGTAATAACTGACGATAAATCTGCGTATCACCAAAAAACTCATCGGAGTGTGGAAGACCTTCTGGGTAGTCAATCGGAACAGTCTCACCATTGGCATCGGTAACGCCGAGTCGGTGGCGGTATAAATAATGTTTGTCAGCAATCTGCCACACTAAAATATTAGGCTCGACGTCATCCAACATCTCAAAGCGAAAGGCTTCTTCGACGGGTAAAAAGTCTTGCTGATTACTGGTGAAAGCCTGCGTTAAGCTGCTGAACAAGAGCAATAACGCAATCAAGGGAGCGCGCATACATGTTCTTCCTATCAAAATTTATAGCCACTATGCAGCCATTTCATTAAGACAATATTAACCCTTAATCAATGCTAAAACTCTTGTTGCTGATGTTTGCGTTACAGTAAGCACAAACAAGGGTGCAGCAGTGGATTGAATGGCGGTTGGGGTTAGCAGATTTATGCATATTTTATTAGTCGAAGATGACACATTAATTGCGCAAGGCGTGTTGGCTGGTTTGCAGTTACAAGGCTTTACTGTGGACCATATGGCGCATGCCGCGGCAGCCGAACAGGCGCTGCAGTTAGGGCATTTTGATGCAGTGATTCTGGACTTGGGTTTGCCCGATGAGGATGGCTTGCAACTGCTCAGCCGTTTACGCAGCCAAGGCCATGATTTGCCCGTGCTGATTTTAAGCGCGCGTGATTCAGTGGTGCAGCGTGTAGCCGGCTTACAGGCCGGTGCCGATGACTATCTGCTCAAGCCTTTTGATTTGCGCGAACTAGCGGCACGCTTACACAGTTTGTTACGCCGTAGCAGTGGTCGCAGTACCCACTTGATTGAGCATCACGGTTTAACCTTTGACCCCAGCACCCGCGAAGTGACCTTGCATGGTCAGCCGGTCACCTTATCGCGACGTGAGCAAGCCCTGCTCAGTGCATTGCTACAAAATCCCGGGCAAATTCTCAGTGCTGAACAGTTGCAAGACAGCTTGTACGGTCTCGGCGATGGTGTGGAAAGTAATGCCATTAATGTGCACATCTATAATTTACGCCGTAAGCTGGGCAGTGATGTGGTGAAAACTGTGCGTGGTTTGGGTTATCGCATAGGAGTACCGCATGAGCCTACGTAAACGTTTACTGCTGATTTTAGGTGGCACCTTTATTGTGCTCTGGAGTTTGGCGGCATTGTGGTTGCTGGGTGATTTACGCCGTGAAGTGACTGTGGCTTTGGATGAGCGCTTGGCTTCTTCTGCGCGGATGGTGGCAGGATTATTAGAGCAATTACCACAACCGATGCCCTCGCATAACGCCAGTCCACTGAACGCTGTGGAGTTAGGACTGCAAGGAGGTTTGATGTGCCAAGTGCGCTCGTTACGTGGTGAAGTATTAGTGCGTACGCCGAATATGCCACAGGCGACCTTGGCCGAATATGGCGAAGGTTTTCATGAGGTCAGTATTGGTGATGAGCGCTGGCGCAGCTTTACTTTAAAACGTAAACACTTGTGGGTAACGACGGCAGACCGTATTGATGAGCGTGAAACTTTACAGTCAGCCATTTTAATTGCTGCTGCCCTGCCCGTGGCTTTGGCGCTACTGGGCAGCTTAGTGCTGATTTGGTTTGGTATTGGTCGCGGTCTCTCGCCTCTGCAAACCTTACGTTCGGTATTAGCGCAACGTGATGCTGAAGATTTACAGCCGGTGCAAGTGCCGCGCTTACCTAAAGATTTACAGCCTTTAGTGGCCACGCTCAATCAATTATTTGCCCGTATTGCTGCAGCGTTAAATCGTGAGCGGCGTTTTACCAATGATGCTGCGCATGAATTACGCACACCTTTAACGGCTGTCAAAATACATTTGCAAGTCGCGCAAATGAGTTCAGGTGATGTGGCGCAGAACGCTTTGCAGCAGGCAGAAACAGCTGTGGACAGAATGCAAAGTGGCTTGGAGCAATTGCTGTTATTAGCACGGGTGGAAAGCGCACAAGACTTTGATAAGGATGGCCAGGTCAGCGCACAAAATCTTGCACGTGATGCCTTAGC
>JAAZCO010000345.1 GCA_012513235.1 Gammaproteobacteria bacterium | reverse complement strand
CGTACTGACTGACATAGGCACTGCTTTTGCCTAAAGGTGAATCCTGTGCGGGATGGTGCGCCATGATTGCGGCTCCGTAACAAAACAAAGAGCCGCATTGTAAAGCCTCTGCTAAATAGCGCCAGTGTTTAGCGCCCGAGGTTGTTAATCGTCTTTACGATTCATGCCGTATTTACGCATTTTCTCGACCAGCGTGGTACGGCGAATATTTAAACGTTCTGCTGCGCGCGCCACCACACCATCTTCAGCATTGAGCGCCTGCTGAATTAAGTCTTGCTCTAATTCAGCTAAGTATTCACGTAAATCCAGACCGGCTGAGGGCAACTGTGCTGTGCTCGTCACCGGCTCTTCTTCAGCAATCGCAAACAAAGCGGCACGCTCGCTTAACTCTTCACGTAATTCTTGAATGCCGTCGTCTTCATCAATATAACGAAACTTCTTCGGCAACTCACTCACACCCACCACGCCTTGTGGGTACATAATCGCCATACGCTCCACCAAGTTAGCCAGCTCGCGTACGTTGCCCGGCCAATCATGCTGAGCCAGCGAAGCAATAGCAGCTTCATTAAAGCGCACCGAACCTCGCTGCTCTTGCTCCATGCGGGCAACCAATTCATTGATCAGTAAACCAATATCTTCAGTACGCTCGCGCAGCGGTGGCATTTCAATGGGGAACACATTCAGGCGATAAAACAAGTCTTCACGAAAATCACCTGAGACAATCATTTCTTCTAAGTCTTTATGGGTGGCGGCAACAATACGCACATCGGCCGTCAGTGATTTATTGCCACCAATACGCTCAAAAATACGCTCTTGCAACACACGCAGCAACTTGACCTGCATGGTCAGTGGCATATCACCCACTTCATCTAAAAACAGCGTGCCACCCTTGGCTAACTCAAAACGGCCAGCGCGTGCACTGATTGCCCCGGTAAAGGCACCCTTCTCGTGACCAAACAACTCACTTTCCAACAACTCTGCCGGAATCGCGCCGCAGTTAATCGGCACAAAAGGCCCATCACGGCGGTTTGAACTGTTGTGTAAGTTACGCGCGACCACTTCTTTACCTGTGCCCGACTCACCTAAAATCAATACGCTGGCTTCTGTGGCGGCCACTTGCTGCATGGTATGTCGCAGACTTTGCATGCAAGGGCTAGCACCCACTAAACTGCGAAAGGCGCTGGATTCAGGCTGTTTACCGTTGGCTGCCGCTTGATTGAAAATCTGCCGATACATTTGTGCTCGGTGCAAGGTGCCTAGCAACTTAGTGTAACTGGGCGGCATCTCTAGACGCGCCAACACTGATTGCTCAAGCCCTGCAGATAAAGTCACAGGCTGCTGATCATCCAACACAATAATCGGCAAGCACTCATCCCATTGATTCAACTCTTTAATCACGGAACTAAGGGCTTTGGACTCAGCCATGCCGCCCACTAAAACACAGCGTATATGCCGACTGGACTCCAACTCAGCAACCGCATCACTCCAGCCATCACTTGCACACACGAGATACTCTTCATTTAAAAAGCTCAGAATATTGGCAAATTCTTTACGCTGCTGCGCTTGGTCGTGAATCAGCAGGATTTTGGTTTCTCGCAACATAAAGATATCTTCAACTCGTAAAAGAAAGGGCACAGCGCATGGCATCACAGCGTACTGCCATTAGTAGAGTCAAAAAACCGTTGCTTGTCAATTTTACGACACTGGTTTCTGTCTTTTCTTTGACACACAGCAGTTCAAGCCCATAAAAAAGCCCCAAGCACATCACATGCTTAGGGCTTTTTTACACCACTAAAATCAACCAAACATTTGATAAACTTTAGCGCTTTTTTTTGACTGATTAATTTGACGTAACTCATCAGCAATACGCTGCTGCTCAGCTTGACAGGCACCCACTAAATCACGGTACAGG
>JAAZCO010000050.1 GCA_012513235.1 Gammaproteobacteria bacterium | reverse complement strand
TTTTAGAGATCGCTTTGATATTCCAGTGTCTGATGAAAATATTGAAAGCCTGCCGTTTTATCGTCCAGCCGAAAACAGTGCCGAAATACGCTACTTAAAAGAGCGTCGCGAAAAACTCGGTGGCTTTATACCGCAGCGCCGTATGAAGAGTATGAGTATTCCAACGCCATCACTGGCAACGTTGAAAACTATTCTGGATGGCAGTGGTGATCGTGAAGTCTCAACCACCATGGTGTTTGTACGAATTCTTGCACAACTGCTTAAAGATAAAGATTTGGGCAGCCGTATTGTGCCGATTGTGCCGGATGAAGCGCGCACCTTTGGTATGGAAGGTATGTTCCGTCAGTTGGGTATTTACTCAGCAGTAGGTCAGTTGTATCAGCCGGTCGACCATGGCCAGGTCATGTACTACAAGGAAGATGTTAAAGGTCAGATCCTTGAAGAAGGTATTACTGAAGCAGGTGCAATGTCAGCGTGGATTGCTGCAGCAACGGCTTACAGTAACCATAATCAGCCGATGCTACCGTTCTACGCCTTCTACTCAATGTTTGGTTTCCAGCGCATCGGTGACTTAGCTTGGGCTGCGGGTGATATTCGTGCGCGTGGTTTCTTGATGGCCGGTACGGCAGGTCGCACCACGCTTAACGGTGAAGGTTTGCAGCACCAAGATGGTCACAGCCATATTTTGGCGGGCACTATTCCGAACTGTCATGCCTATGATCCAGCCTATGGCTATGAAATGGCAGTGATTATTCGTGAAGGTGTGCATCAGATGCTGGAGTTGCAAAACGATCGCTACTACTACATCACTATGATGAACGAATCCTACGCGCAACCAGCGATGCCAGAGCGTGAAGGCATTGAAGAAGATATTGTGCGTGGTATGTACTTGCTTGAAGAAGACAAGCGCAGCAGCGAGTTGCATGTACAGTTGTTAGGCAGCGGTACTATTTTACGTGAAGTGCGCGAAGCGGCGAAAATCTTGCGTGATGATTTCGGTGTTGGCGCTGATGTTTGGAGTGTGACCAGCTTTAACGAACTGCGTCGTGATTGTTTAGATGCTGAGCGTTGGAATCGTTTACACCCACGTGAGACAGCACGTTTATCCCATATCGAAAACTGCTTGCAAGGCCGTCGTGGTCCAGTGGTAGCCTCAACTGACTATATGAAGCTCTATGCGGATCAGGTCCGTCAGTGGGTGCCACAAGATCAGTATAAAGTGTTGGGTACTGATGGCTTTGGCCGCAGTGACTCACGCAAAAAACTGCGTCACTTCTTTGAAGTGGATCGTCATTGGGTCGTACTGGCTGCACTTGAGGGCTTAGTTGCTCAAGGTCAGCTGGATGGTCAAGTGATGCTGGATGCCATGGATAAATTTGGTATCGATGCAAATAAACCTAACCCACTGGACTGCTAAGGAGAGTTGCGATGATTGAATTAATTCGCGTACCCGACATCGGCACCGGTGAGGGTGAGGTGATTGAGTTATTGGTACAAGTAGGCGACCGTATTGAAGCGGAACAAAGCCTACTCACACTTGAGTCTGATAAAGCCAGTATGGAAATCCCAGCACCTAAAGCTGGGGTGATCAAAAGCTTGGCCGTTAAACTTGGTGATCGCCTCAAAGAAGGTGATGACCTGCTTGAGCTTGAAATTGAGGATGACTCAGCGGTAAGTGCTGAGCCTGAAGTCGAAGCTAAAGTTGAACCGACTGCTGCGCCGGCCGCACCAACTCCTGCATTACCGAGTGTTGCTGAAGTAGCTGCAGAAAATGTCATTGAAGAAATCCATGTGCCTGATATTGGCTCGTCCGGCAAAGCACGAGTGATTGAGTTGCTGGTGGCAGTTGGCGATCAGATCACTGAAGATCAGTCGTTACTGACACTAGAGTCTGATAAAGCCAGTATGGAAATCCCTTCACCAGTCAATGGCGAAGTGGTTGAAGTGTTGGTGCGTTTAGATGCAGAAGTGGGCATGGGTGATTTAATCTTTAAGGTTAAAGTTGCCCAGACTGTCAGCCAGGCTGCACCTGCACCTGCACCTGCACCTGCAGCAGAGCAGCCAGCAGCAGTCACTGCACAAGCTGCGCCATCGATACCTAAGCCTAGCGCTGCAGTATCAGTGGCGCCTGCTACGGCCCCTGCTCCTGAAAAACGCAAAACCACGGCTGTGCATGCCGGTCCTGCTGTGCGTAAGCTGGCACGTGAGTTTGGTGTTGATTTAGGCTTGGTCACAGCTACAGGTCCGCATCAGCGTTTGGTTAAAGAAGATATCCATGCTTATGTGCAAAAAGCCCTGAGCAAACAGTCCAGTGGCGCAACTGAGCAGGGCAGTGGTATTCCACCGATTCCTGAGGTCGACTTTGCGCGCTTTGGTGATATCGAAGAAGTGCCAATGACGCGT
>JAAZCO010000344.1 GCA_012513235.1 Gammaproteobacteria bacterium | reverse complement strand
TCGACTTTTTAACTTTATGAAGAGCTTAAGTGACTAATGGGTTTTACTTTGTTTTAATGGCCTGCTTTTTATTAAATTATGTCTTTATCGATGACAATGGAGTTCGTCAATGCGCTACGTTAAACCTTTTCTAATTGGTTCACTCACTGCAGCAATTATCTCTACTTCTGGCTGCGCCGGTCTTGCTCAAAATGAGTACTTTAACCAAGAAAATATTGGTACTGCTATCGGTGTTGTTGCTGGTGTTGCTTTAGGAAGTCAAATTGGTGGCGGTAGCGGACGAACTGCCGCAATGCTTGTTGGAGCTTTAGCGGGTGGCGCATTGGGTAAAGCCATTGGTGGACGTTTAGATGAGCGTGATCGTCAGTCTTTGGCTTTGCAAACACAAAGAATGCTTGAGCAAGACTCAACACACGCTGTGCAGTGGAAGTCTGATCACACAGATGCTCAGGCAACAATCACTCCTGGTGCTATTACCACGGAAACTAAGACGGTGAGTGTAAAGCGCACAGCACAGGTTGAGACCGTAGATAATATGACTCTGCTGAATCAAACCTATTACTCACAGAAATCAGCTAACGTGCGTAGTGCACCCTCTACTTCAGGCGCTCGCGTAGGCAGCTTACTGCCGGGTAGTTCATTTACGGCTCTAGGCCGTACCGATAACAACTGGATTGCTGTTGGACGTAAAGGAGTCACGGTGGGTTATGTTTACGCACCGCTGGTCAGTTCTAAAGCGCCCGCTAAACAACAGGCTGCACAGGCAGCTAATCCAACAGTTTTAGCCGCTACCGACCTTGATTCAATGCCAGATACAGTTGCTAAACAGCAAGGTTTCGACTTAGACAGTGTTCAAGTAGAAACAGTCAGCGCGCAAACTGCATGTAAAACCTTGGATTATAAAGTAACAACCAAAGGTGCTACGGAGCAGCAGCAAGTTAAAGCCTGTCAGGCAGATGACGGCGCTTGGGAATTAATCTAAGGCTAAACCATGAAAAAATCTTTAATTTTACCAGTTACGCTGTTGGCGCTGAGTATTCACGCCATAGCGCAGGCTGAGGAACATCGGCTGGCGTTTTCTCAAGCGCAGAATGTTACGGTCTTTGTAGACCACGCTAAGGGTACTGAGTGGTGCCAGTCAGAAATGGCACTGCGTTTTGCCTTTGACCTTGAGCAAGCCAATCTTGCCGCAGTAGAAAGCCTACTGCCTAAGCTGGGTGTGTTGTTCAGTCAACAATGCCCTGCTGCTGAAAAAGTGACTTGGCAGGCATTAAACAAGACTAAAACTGTTGAAGCTAAAGGCTCAGCTAACAAGCAAGCTGCTTGGTTAATGAGTCAAGAGCATAATCAAACGGTAGAGCAAATTGCTGTTGCACCTACTGTGGTAGAGCCTGCACTTCAAGCCCCAGCCCCAACTCCTGTTGTTGAGGCTCCTGCTCCTGTTGTTGCCACTGTAGTGGAAGCGGCAGTTACTGAGGCGCCCGTTGCTCCAACTGAGCCGGTTGTAGAGAAATCCGCAACTGCTCCAGTAGCGGAGCCTGTAGTTGTACCTGCCAAGGCTGAAACAGTCGTAGCGCCAGCACCAGCACCAGCAGCACAGCCTGCTCCAGTTGTTGCAGCGCCAGAGGTTCAGGCCCCAGCAGTGCAGCCTGTAGTAAATGGCATATTTAGTGTTAATGGCTGGTTACCGAAAGACCCAAGCCAACTCTTAGTTGCACACGAATCTTTGCAGACGGTTACTGACCAGCAAGGTTGTAAGGCGTACTTAAGAAAAGATTTTTCTTTTGGTGACCAGGGTTACAGCGTTGCTTCGACAGGTGCGAGTTGTGAGGGTGGTTTCTTAAGTGGCTTAGGCAATCTTAGTGTTACGCGTACAGATGGCGCTTCACTTTTTAATCTTGACGCGTTCTTCAAAAACGGCTTACCGTTTCATAAGGATGATCAAGCATCTTTGCCCATAGTTGATATGGATGAAGAGGGTAATGCTTATCTGCTATTAGAAAAAGATATAACCAATCAGTACTACTATTTACTGAAAGTCGATAAGAAAGCACGCTATTGGGATATAGATCGTAGTAATGTTTACTTGTTGACTGAGTCAAAAGACACATTTAGACAAGCAGAAAGTATCAAGACTGCTGTATTGCTACCTGTCAAAGCTATTATAAAAAACTTTGAAAGCAAGAATTATGACCTGAGAGCTGTTACTGACTTTTCTCAAGGTCTTGTTAATAGAGACTCCAAGAGCTGGCTCTATAAAACAAATGTACGAGGAAAGTACGGTAATTACGGTAATCCTGAGAGCTGGTCGTTTGATCCAAGTAGAGCTACAAACTATATGTTTCAAAACGAAGCACGCGAAGCTCAAGAAGAACAGCAGCGTTTAGCTGAAGAGCAGCGAAAAGCTGAGCATGAAGCTTATTTAGCTGCGGCAGAATTAGAAAGACAAGCTGAGGAAGTACGTCAGCAAGAGCTAAGAGCGCAGCGTGAAGCCGAGGAAGAGGCTCGTCAAGCGCAGATAGCATTAATGCGATTAGCTCAGCAGGCGATGTCAGAAATTGAGACCTATGAAAACTATCGTGATCAGCAAAGAGACTTGCCTGAATTGATAGCCAGTAAACTCAATAGTGTCAGCTATAGACGAGAAGGTCGTTCAGATTATGTGGCTTTGTTAAATGGTAGTGAGGGTAGTTTCTCGCAAATTGTTAATATTACCGATCAAGATAAAGATATATTTACGGCAGATTATCCGTACCCAATCTCTATCGATGTGCTTGATGCTGAGAACGATGTTGAGCTCAGTAAGGGCTGGTACATATTAAGAGGTGTGCAGAAAATTGATCTTGAGCGTCAAGACAAACAAGGCCTACCCCTAACTGTTATTACTCCAACTGATGCTTATGCGTGTGAGAGTAAAGGTTGTACGGATTTCTTTACACCGCTTAACCTAACTCGCTTAGAGCATAAGAAACCAGGCTGGACACTCGAGCAAGCAGAGCAGCAGATTGAAGATGCGCAGAAGGTGCAAGAATGAGTAATTTAAATGTAAAAGTTATTGCAGCTATTGTGCCTGCTGTTGTAGTTGTTGTCGGTGCTATTGGCTATTTTGGCTTGTCCAGTTACTCGGCTGGTAAAGCTGAAAAAGAGCTGAAAAATTACCTCTATGATAATCGTTTAGAGTCGTACGTTTCTTGGCGCTCACTGTCATCAAGTCCATTTGGCGGCACGATCACAGTTAAAGATATTGTGCTGGAAAGTAAGAGGAACATTCCACTTGATCTAAGTATTGAAAAGTTCGTTATTACAAACTTTAAAGACAAAAAACAGCGCATGAGTGCTGATATGAGTTTTAAAGGCGTACGAGCAACTGACCCTGAGAGTGATTATGCTAAAAGCTATAATCGCAATATCTTTGGTCTTTTTCTATATCCAAGTGGCAAGACCCAAGTTGAACCCTATAATCTAAACGTAAGTTGGGATTACCGAGGTGATAAGGAAACTCTAACAGCTCAATTTGAAGTTGATCTGCCTAATTTGTTTTTAACGAATTTAAAATTAGATTTGGAAGATGTAAAAGAACTCAAGTCAGCGTTGTTGTTAACAGAAACACATGACTTCTTAGATATTTTGCCAAACATACCGCGCTGGGCAGTATGGAGTAACGATCGTGCAGTGTCTGATAGTGTTAGAAGTGCAAAGCAAATAACACTAAAGGAGCTTGATTTTTCGTATAAAGATCAAGGTTACCTACAGCGTGTGAATTTACTTGAGCAGCGTTATAATATTACGCCAACGGATCTGGCTGGTAATATAGACAAACAGCGTAAACAGTTGTTGAAAGAAGAGTATGAGGAAAGGCACACTCAATGTGTGAAAGAGTACGATTCTGCTTATAAGAATGCTAAAAAAGCATGTACAGCAGTGATAGGCACTCTTTACGCACAAGAAAAAGGTTTCAAAGTGTCGGCGAAGCCTGAAGGCCGAGTGAGAATGGATGACTTTGAGCGTTTGTATGGTAAAAAGCGCGAAAGAAATAGCTTTATTGAGAGAATGAATCTTGATGTGAAAACATACTAGATTACGTTTAATAATTTAGCTTAAAAAGGCCCCGAGTGTTTTCACTTGGGGCCTTTTTATTTAGGGTCTGCAGAAGTTTTCCGGTAAGTCCAGAATTTTATAGATTTGCAGTGTGGTTGATGATCTCCCAAAGAAATAGCAGTGCTCTTAAGTAGAATTTCCCATAGGCTATATGCAAGGAGATTCTGCATGGAACGCAGTAACGTGCAACGGTCTAAAATCGCGATTTACCGACAGCCAAATCCTTTCAGTCTTAAAGCAAGCCGAAAACGGTGTACCAGTTTCGGAGCTGTGCCGTG
This sequence comes from Gammaproteobacteria bacterium, assembly GCA_012513235.1. Classification (GTDB taxonomy): domain Bacteria; phylum Pseudomonadota; class Gammaproteobacteria; order Pseudomonadales; family Pseudomonadaceae; genus Denitrificimonas. Next base: position 2,274 of record JAAZCO010000344.1, on the reverse strand, counting down.
AGCACGGCATGAGTAGCGCAACTTTTTATAAGTGGCGCACCAAGTACGGTGGCATGGATGCGTCCATGATGACGCGCTGAACCGGCAAACAACTAATTGGAGCTGTCTAGCGCCCAAGAACGGATCTGGACTTCTTACAGTTTTAAAGCTCAGATTTGGCGAGTTATACAGATGGCCAATCAATAACGATTTATACACACCATTTCCATTTTTAACGCGCAATCAGCAAGGCGTTGAGCCATTGCTCATCGGTGCGGCCAGGGCGCTGATCATGACTGATCCAGAAGGTATCGATCACTAAACCTGTGCTTTCTAAAAAGCCTGCCAAACGCTCTTCGGTACAGTTAGTGAAATGACGGCCATCGCGCTGGTGATCTTCATCGTTGTATTTAAACGACACATACATAACGCCCTGAGGCTGTAAAAACTGACCTAAATGGCGCAAGGTACCGCTCATTTGCGCTGGTGGTACATGCAATAACGAAGCACAAGCCCAGATACCGGCAAAGCGTTGTTCGCTTTCAAACGCTAAAAAAGTGCTGTGTTGAATATCAATGCCGCTGGTTTTATGCGCAATAGCCACCAGTTTGGCGCTGGCATCAAAAGCTTCAACCGGATAACCCAGCTCTAAAAACGCTGCCACATCACGGCCTGCACCGCACCCAGCATCTAAAATACGTCCAGCTTCAGGTAAGGCAGCCAAAAAACGCTCATAGACAGCGCTCATATCTAAATCAAGCGTGTTAGCGGCAAATTGCTCTGCGTTATCTTCATAAAAATTAAGCGACATATTGAATTCCCTCAATGGCGGTACGCATATGATGCGCTGAATGTGTGGGTGAGCGCAGATGCTATACAAATTAATCAACTACTTTAATCAAGTGCTGCGCTGCAAACAAGCTTGGCTGTGTGGCTGCTCCCTTTTGGATTGCGTGTGACTTCAGCTTAGATTCACCCTGCGTGACTTATACTGTGACTTATGGTGGAGTAACTGGCGGTTGCTTGGCTATAGTCTGATTGAGCTAGAGCAGTCGTTGCTATTAAAGGCTGCTTTAAAATCTGAAGTCGATGTTTGATTTTTCTGGGGATGCTTTGAGCGCTTAACAGTGGTGCATAGAGTCAGCACAGGCATCGGCTGGTTGTTTTGCATGAGGTGTTGCATCCTTGGCGGGTTGCAGTGGTTGTGAGCATTATTGTGGGTGTGGCGGTATTGGCAGGGTAGGCAGGACGTTAATGATGAATCAAAATAAGCAATCACCGCTGCAAGCCTATACAGAGGCTGTGAGCGAAGGTTTTATTGATGATGCTGCGCAACGCCAAGCAGTGGCCGCTTTAGAGCAGTGCTATCAAGCACTGCAGGCGGGCTCTGCTGTGGTCAGTGGTGTATATTTATATGGACGCGTGGGGCGTGGTAAGACTTGGTTGATGGATCAGTTTTATCAAAGTCTAAGCGTTCCAGCGCGCCGGCAACATTTTCATCATTTTATTAAAGATGTGCATCAGCGCTTATTTCGTTTAACCGGTACGGCTGATCCTTTAGCGGTGATCGCCACTGAACTCAGCGCTGAAATACAGGTGTTGTGTTTTGATGAGCTGTTTGTTAGCGATATTGCTGATGCAATGATTTTAGGAGGCTTGTTTCAGGCCTTGTTTGCGCGGGGCTTGGTGATTGTTGCAACGTCCAATCAGCCGCCAGCAGATTTGTACAGTGAAGGGTATAACCGTGAACGTTTTTTACCTGCGATTGCCGCGCTTGAGCAGCATATGCAGTTGGTCGGAGTGGATGGTGAGCAGGATCATCGATTGCATGCGGGTGTTACTGTACGGCGTTATTGGACTCGCGACTCTGCTTGCAGCAGTGAAATGCCCGATTTGTTTGCCCAGTTCAGTGCAGGGCAAACTATAAATCAGGGTGAGCTCAAACTTGGTGAGCGTTGCCTGACCACGCAAGCCTATAGCGAGACTGTGGTCTGGTGTGATTACGCGCAGTTGTGTGCAACGCCTTTGTCTGCGCTGGACTTTATTGCCTTGTGTGATCGTTTTCAGGTGCTGCTACTCAGTGCTGTGCCGGGGTTGAGTGGTGAACAGCAGGCCGCGAAAATTGCTCGCGGCACAGAGGATGGGGTGTTACGCGTTGATGCTGGTGATCGCCAGCTACCGATGCTGGCGCAAGGTGATGATGGTGTGCGACGTTTTATTGCTTTGATTGATGAGTGCTATGACCGACGTATCCCAGTGTATATTGAAGCTGCGGTTGCTTTAGAGGAACTGTAC
>JAAZCO010000343.1 GCA_012513235.1 Gammaproteobacteria bacterium | reverse complement strand
ATCGGTGCGCGCAAACTACTGTCATCAATTTCACTGGTCAACTGCGCCACCATGGCATCGGCTGCACCAATGGTGGCTTGCGCGGCTTGTACTTGCGCTTTAGCTGCTGCTAAAGCAGCGGAAGCTGTATCAAAGCGTGCTTGTTGCTGGTCAATTTGCTGACCACTGGCATGCCCGCGCGCATACAACTCACGAAAGCGCTTTAAATCTTGGCTCGCTAAGCGGCGCTCACTTTCACGCAAATGCACTGTCGCTTGGGCTGCAGCAACGTTTTCTTGGGCGCGCAACACTTCCGCTTGCGCTTGGCTGCGTTGTGCTTCTAAGGTGCGAGTATCAATACGCGCCAGTAATTGCCCAGCGCTGACGCTATCGCCCTCCGCGACTAACACTTCAGCCAAACGACCTGGGTACTTAGTGGCCACTTGCACTTCGGTCGCTTCTAAACGGCCATTACCTTCATAAATCCCTTCAGGTAGGCGGTCTTGCAGTGATTTCCAATAACCAAAACCACCGGCAGCAGCCAAGGCAATCAGTAACGGGGCAATAAATAAACGAGATGGGCTGGTGTGCTTAGACATGCTTGCTCCTAGCAAGTAGAAACCCTGTAGCAGCAAAGGTGCTAGAAGGTATAGAAACTCGATCAGTCGCTCAACAGATCTGTTTAAGTGACTGCAATCCTTAAAAATATCACTCGATTGTACCTCTAGTCGGCAAGTCGTCTAGGAAAACACAGGGAATCTATCGCTTTTTTATTGATTCTGTCCGACAATACCGCGCTACTTAAGCGTAGGCAGACACTATTGAATTAATAATGAAAAAAATATTGAACTTTTCCTAACAAATGCAATCACTAGCTGCTGACGTGTAACGAGCCTGCCAGTTCAGACCATTGCATTAAAGATGACGAAAAACAGCTGCACACGCTGCATACAGTGTGCTGGAGAGCAAAGCGACAATGAAACGCAAACCTGATCTAATCTGGATACTCGCTATTATTCTAAGTTTAGGCGTTGTAACCACTGGATATACACAAAGCTTTTGGGAGCGCGCTGATTATCAAACCACAGCGCAAAAATTCCCCAGCGACACTATGTTAGTTCCCCATACCACTGCTGATCAGTAACTACAGCATGTAGAGGTATATCCCAAGGCGCGATCGGTAATCCGTCTACGCGCTGACATTCGTGCGCCAAACCTATGCGCTGCGGTGTCAGCAAATGATCACTGTGGTGCAACTGGGCAAAGCAGCGGTCATAAAAACCTCCGCCCATGCCTAAACGCCCACCATACTGATCAAAGCCCACTAAGGGTAATAACACTAGATCCAAGGTCCAAGCTGCACGCTGATCAGCGACATTCCAACGCGGCTGCAAAATACCAAAACGATTTTTTTCCCATTGCTGTACAGGCCGCACCCGCTGAAAAACCATCGCAGTTTTGGGCCAGCGTGCGACAACAGGCAAGTACACCGATTTACCGCGCCGCCATGCTTCACGCATGATCAGGTGCGGATCAATTTCACCATCACTGGCAGTATACAAGGCGATGTGACGCGCACGATGAAATAGCGGATGCTGAACTAACTGTTTAAACAGTTGCTGTGCCGCGCGTGCTTGTTGGCTGGGTGATAAATTGCACCGCTGTTGACGCAATTGCTTACGCAGTTGGGTGCGAGATATAGAAACATCAGTTTGCATGGTAAAAAATAAGCCTCCCCTGAAGTGCCGCTGTCGACATTGCCCTTGAACCAGAAAGGTTCAAGGTGGAGATTACGTCAAATCTTTAGGCTTTCCGCAAGCGGACATGCACACCAATTTAAAAGTGTAATCCCCGGTTTGGTATGAATCGGCTCAGGGACTTACGTTAACTGGCCAACACTCGAGGGAGATGGCCTCAGTATACACAAATCTTTGTGGGCCTCAAGAGTCGATTACTCAGTGCTTTCTAAACTCTCTTGCACACGCTCCAACAAGCCTTGCACCTGCTCGGTATGCGCTTGATTAGACTGTTCTTGATGTTCTTTACTATGCAACTCATAGGTAATATTCAGCGCTGCCATCACCGCAATACGCTCGGCACCAATCACTTTGCCTGAGCGACGAATACCACGCATTTTTTTATCAAGATACTCAGCAGCACGCTCTAAGTTTTCACTTTCTTGCGCAGGGCAGGCGATATGATAATCCTTGTCCATAATGCGTACCGTGACCGTCTGGGATTGAGTCATAAATCTTGCTCCAACGCTTTAAGTCGAGAAATCATAGCGACAATTTTTTCCTGTGCTATATCGTTTTTTTCTATTAGTTGCCCACGCTCTTCACGCAACAGCTGATTTTGTGCGTGAAGTTCGGTGTTACGTTGAATTAAGTCTTCAACGGCTTGCACCAAGGCTTGCAAATCTATAGTTTTCACCAGCCCTCCATTGTTTATCACGTCATATCATATTGCTATTGTATATCATTCTAACGCCCGTACGCCGCCACGCACAGTGCTATCCAAGCTCTTGAATAAATAAACTCAAGCCAGCTAGCAATATTGGGCATATTTTAATTTAAAGGCGCAGCCTTGCAGCCTTTTATGACCGCGGCTCAGCGACTCAAGCAACCAAGAAGAGTGACAACGACCAAGATCACCACTTAGCGCCATACGCCACAACGCGATATACTCAGATACAGCACATAAACGACTCTTCAAACCACGTAACAGTTCCATTATTTCGGATTTTTCATGCCCCAATCTCAATCTGCTTACACCTCATTTGCGACCTTACTTGGCACCAGCGGCCACATTGTCTCACCAGCCGAACTGCAAGGCTTACTCCTTGGTCGCTGCTGTGCCGGTGCTGGTTTTAGCGCTGAAGGCTGGCTCGAAGAAGCCCAAGACCTGTTTGACGAAGCAGTACCCTCCAGCCTGCATGCGGCATTGCTAGGCCTACAAGAAATGGTTAAGGCTGAACTCATTGCAGACAGCAGCGTATCGCTGACCTTACTACTGCCCAGCGATGATGAATCGCTCGAGGTGCGCACCACGGCTTTAGGTCAGTGGGCACAAGGCTTTTTAAGCGGCTTTGGTGGCAATATCGGTAACACTGAAATTTCTAAAGATGTGCGTGAAATCTTGGAAGATCTGATTTCTATCGCGCAAATTGAAGTTGATGAAGAAGAACACGAAGAAGGCGAAGT
>JAAZCO010000342.1 GCA_012513235.1 Gammaproteobacteria bacterium | reverse complement strand
ATCTTGTGTTTGGTATCTAGTAGCAGCACCGCAAAAATCTCATGTTCATATTCGTGAATCAGTTCGCGCAGGTGATCTTTAACTGCGGCTGGGCTTTCGAGTAGACGGCCTTTGCTCAGGCGTTTTTGTGAGAGCTGTTTAGCCATCATTAAAATATCGGCTTCGGTAACGATGGGTGACTCAACGGTGTATGTGCCTGGCTCAGTTGCTGCTTTAAGTTTGTGATAGCGCATGGTGTGTTTCCTTATAGGCATAAAAAAGCCACCTCAAAGGGTGGCTGTAATTGTTGGTAGTGATATGTGGTTTAAGCTTGCTCTGCTCGGACTCGTGCTTTGTTCTCAAGCTTTTCTGCCAGTGAGCGTTCGGCTAGAACATGGGCCTTCAAGTCCTGATTAGCCTTTATTTCAGTAGGGTAGAACTCTTCAACAATGGCGCTGATGTCGTCTTCATCTTCTTCAAAGGTACCGTTGAGTAAGCCTTCTTTGGCAACTGCATCGAGTGCCTTTTGATTAAAGCCGCAGCGCTCACGTTGTTCATACAGCTCTGCAGTTGCTGTTAATGTCTGCTCCATGCTAATGCCCTCACGTAAGGTGATATCAGCGTAGAAGATGGGCGTGCCTCGACTCATGCGAGTGGACTTCCCGCGTAGGCGTAACTCCAGCGGCATGCATGAGAGCATGTCGTTAGAGATGGCTTTCAAGTAATTCAGTCGTGCGGTTAAGGTGCGAATACTGTTAAAGCCTGTAGTGCGAAACACGAAACTACCCATGCTGTCATCGTCACCAATCTGTACGTTTAAGCGAGCGTAAGGCTTGCAGGCATTACCTTGTGCTAGTGGGCAACTATCTGGTGATGGGCAAGGTAACGATTGAATACCACTCTCAGTCTGACGCTTACAGGTCTCGCCATTACCCACGCATAGCGGACGCCCGGTGTTGCGATCAAACAAACTGTAATCAGCTCTGAAGTTTAGTTCAGGCTCGTTGAACAATAAGCGAATTGGAATGCTGCGTAACTTACCTTCCTGCTCCTGTCGCAAGTCATCATTGAGTGGATGCAGTAACCAGCCGTCACGGGTTTGCACTTGTGAGGTAATGGTGAATTGATCATCTTTTTCAGGTAGACGTTTACCGTTCTTTTCAATCACACGGCCAATTGAAATACGCCCCAATACCGGCGGGGTAATAGCTAAACCTTTCAGCATGGTGTTCTCCTTAAAGCATAAAGCCCCCCTGGCCGCGTGATGCAGTCAGGGGGGCTTTATGCTGTGTTGGTTGAGTGAAACTATGAGATTAAGAAACGGCGACTGCCTTTGCGTAATGCTTGGTACTGCTCTTTAAGGTGCGGTAAGTCACGCAGCAAAGACGCCGTATCCACAGAGAGGCTGTCTTTAGCTTTCTTCCAGGTAACAGCGCCTGAAGCAAACATTGCACGTGAGGCATCGCCCATGGCTTGTTGGATCTTTTGCTTGAGAGCTGACTCATGCTTTTCTTGCTCGCTGATAACGTCACGCACCTGCTTAAGCGTTTCATACGCCTGGGTGAGTTCTTCATCGACTGAGAAATCAACGGTTTCGCCTTGGTCTTGCGGGAACAAGCAGCGCAGCGCTGTATCTGCAGACGCTGAGCCATCTGCCGGTGGTGGTGTATCGGTTTCTACGTAGTTCCAGAATTGCCGTTCAAGCTCAATCAATTGTGCAATCATGGTTTCATCGCGCTCGATACGGTAGATCTCCAAGTGCTGCCCACCCAACAGGACAGCAACATCAGCAGCTTGCTTACCGGTGACTGCTAACTGATGCATAACCTGCAGTTGCACATATTCAGGCACGCCTTCTTTCCAGAGACGTGAACCATTGATACCGGCTGTTTTACACTCCAGAATTTGTACATCCTCAACGCCAATCACTTCACGGTCGATGTTGGCCAGCATCCATGACAGCTCAGGATCAGCGTGTTGCAGTACAGCATTGATACGACGCACACGGTTGCCTGTTTTGTTGGTGTAATGCGAGGCCACAATTGGCTCCAGGATTGTTCCCCAAAATGCAGGGCTGGTATCGTCGGCTGGATCAAGTTGCGGTAACTCAGCGTCACGGCCTGTTTTCTCCATCCATAATTCAAGCTGTGACTTGTAAGGGTTTAATCCAACAGCAGCTGCAGCATCAGAGCTGCCGATGCCTGTCTTGCGAATGTTAAGCCACTCTTCACGCTCAAGGTTCTTCGTGCTGACTAAGCGCAAAGCAGGACGGTTAATGATGGCTTTTACTTCTGTATTGACTTGATTGGTTTGCATGATAAATACTCCATTACGCTATAACGTAACCTTGTATGTTGAAATTTAAGCAACGAGTTGTAAGGCTGTATCTAGGGCACGTTGTTTGATCTGAGCACCTTGGCCAAACCACGCTGAATCCAGACGGTTGTCGTTACTGCGCGCTTGTTTGTGGTGATCAACAAACTCTGTCACTGCGCTGAGTAAACCCCACGCAGTACCGTTAGCAGACTCAAGCTCACTGCCGCGTCCACGTCCGTCATACAGCTCTTGCACCATGCGTAAGCCTCTTTCGTTAGGCAGCTTATCGGGTACAAAGGCTTCATCATCCACTTGGCAAATGACATCCATGAAATAGCCCATGGCTTCCTTCCAGCGCACCTTGCGCTGAGATAACAGGTTCATCTGGTACTTGAAATCATCCCATTGCGAGACGGCAATGCCCAAGTCACGCTTTACTACATCAGGATTAAACCGAGTACTATGCGGGACCTTGATAGCCATAGGTGCGCCGTTCAGAGATACCGTTAGTGTGTTATTGCATACGACACGAACTGTCGTTGGTGTAGCTGTAGTGGCTAACGTGCCATCACAGGAGGTGGCTAGCAGTATGTAGCTGTTCACCAGATCTTTACCTTTGAGCGTGAAGTCTTGTCCTGTTCGAGCTAGAGCCCAGAACTTACGACCACCTTTAAGCACGCCAGCTGTTTCCAGTTCGTAGCCTGATACTTCAGTTAGGTCGCGGTAAAACTCGATTACATCGTTGGGTTGTACTGTTTGGTAGCGCTGTGAAACCACGGATAGTGGCATTTTAGTATCAGAGCGATACAGGACCTTTTGTTCAGGGAAGGTGTGAATGCTACCGAGGTGGCCTGCCATATTGGATTTGAAATGGACGGGGCTTTCTAAAATATCCCAGTCCATGCCTGCTTCACGCCGCCAGACCTCTAAGGGTTGTTTAGGTGACAGTTGATTGCCCAAGCCATGCCAGGGCGTATCACCAACGTAAGCCATTTGTTCAACTAAATGAGCCATGATGAAAACTCCTTTGTGGGTTGTTAATTCAATGCGAGTACAGGTGAGAATTTTTGGTTGCATCTATTGCAGTGATAGCTGGTGAATACTTTGCTATCGAGTTCTTGACCAAACTGAGCGCCAAGTGCAGAGCCACTTAGGCCGCCAGCTAAGCCAGCAACAATAAGGCTGGCTATTGTTGTTGCGGTGAATACGTAAGGTGAATGTTTAGATACGCTATTAACTGCGGTGTAGATAGCGCTGGCAGCTCCGCCAAGTGCTCCGATGCATGAGGCGACTGATGTGCCTGTTTGCGGATGGCTTATATTTGCTGATGAGCAATAAGGACACTTTACTGACATAGAAGACTCCTGCTTAATGTGTTGTCATCAGGGTTATGTATGACTGATATTTTTTTGAATCGACTTCGTATGCGGCTGTGAGGGAGCTTTTTACGCGGACTTTATGATGTGCGTAGAGTTCGCTTCAGTAAACGTATTTGGAGGGTTGTAGTGTGTATAACGCGAGTAAAACACGGGGCTGTTATAAGTAACAAGATTTTGAGTTGTCGAGCTAATCGCTGGGCAGGCCGATCCTTGGGTGCAAACTGGATGGCCTAGCCAGGTGTATTTGTAGTGGTATTTGTTCTTAAAGATTGATTTGTATAATCGGTGCGATTTTTTGAGCAAGCTGGTTCATAGCTTCTT
>JAAZCO010000049.1 GCA_012513235.1 Gammaproteobacteria bacterium | reverse complement strand
TAAAGGCCAGCCGCGTGCCTGCGCAGACAATAACATGGCCAAGGAACTGTCTTTTTTGAATGAAATCTGATCAATAGGATCCATTACAATCCCAAGGCGAACTTGCATGATAGAGTCTCCAGTAAAATAAGCTGGCCAATAATGCACCCAAGTTTAGCGCAATAACAGTGTTAGCTTGATTGCGTACTGCTACAGAAAATACAGCGTTGGGTGCATTGGCATCGGTAGTAATAGCACATCCTATCATTATTTTTTATCGAGGAAATTATGGCTTGCATTTTGATTGTGGACGACTCGCCAACTGAAATGCAGAAGTTGGTGTTGATCTTAGAAAAACATGGTCATCAGGTGCTAAAAGCTGACAATGGTGCCGATGGTGTCGCCTTAGCCAAGCAAGAGCAACCTGACGCTGTAGTGATGGATATTGTGATGCCAGGCTTAAATGGTTTTCAGGCCACCCGCCAATTGACGAAGATTTCTGAAACTGCACATATTCCGGTGATTATTGTCACCAGTAAAGATCAAGAAACCGATCGGGTGTGGGGGCAGCGTCAAGGTGCTAAAGCCTATTTAACTAAGCCGATTGCTGAGCAGACTTTAATCGAAACTTTAGCAACCCTTCTGGTTAAGTCATAGTGACGGCGGACTTAATGGCGCACATAGATTATGTGCTGCTGAGTGAGCCGCTGCTTTGATCAAGACTCAATATAGGGCCCTTTGTTAGGCATGTGCTCACTGCCTCAGCGTTTAAAGTGTCTTGTAGAGTTTATAAGCTGGCTGTATTTGTGTTGCATTAAGCACTTTGAATACGATTGCGTCCGCCTTTTTTCGCGGCATAAAGAGCTTGATCCACGCGATCAAAAGCCTGATCTAATGATTCATCGGCAGCAATTTTGCCTACACCTGCAGATAACGTGACTGACACTGGCTCGCCTTTAAAGTTAAACGGACAAGCGGCAATGGCTAAACGTAGCGTGTTGATCAGCTCACACCCTTCTTCAAGTGGCGTATCGGGCATCAACACGGCATATTCTTCGCCGCCGAAACGGGCAATAAAATCAGTCTCTCTAAGACGTTTTTGTAATTCGCTGGCGATGATTTTTAATACTTTATCACCAGCTAAATGGCCGTAGTTATCGTTAATACGTTTAAAGTAATCGATATCAATAATGCTTAATAAGAGTGAGCTATGTGCTTGTAAGTTGGCATGTTCAAGAGCCGAGCGCTCGTTCCATGCTGCTCGATTAGCGAGACCGGTGAGCGGATCGATTAAGGCTTGCTGGCGCTGTTCTTCAAGCTTGACTGATAACTGCTGAGCTTCTTGCTCCATCTGTCGTGAGTGCTCAGAGAGTGCCTGTAAACGCTCAATAATCTGTGCTTCGCTGCTGGTGCGTTTTTCTTGATAAACCTGCAGGGTGCTGACAACGCTATCTAAGCGTGAATCGACCAGCTTTTTTAGGCTCGCCAAGTCACTGGAGGTTTGCACATCATCTTGCAAGCCTGTGACGTGTAAACGTAGATCATTATCAAGCGTCTTGGCGTCCTGCACCGACTCAAGATAACCGCTAGAAGTGCTTTCTAAACTGTTATAGAACGACGTGAGGCGTTGATTGAGTTCGAGTAAATAATCAGTCAATTCACGGTCAGCAGCGCCTTGAGCTGTGGCGATAATAATCACTGACAGCTCGTCGAGTAAGGGCACCAGTTCGTACCAGTTTAGACCGTCGGTTAAGCGCTGGCGCAACTCTTGAGCTTGCTGTTCATGCTCAGAGTTGATGGGTAAATCATTGAGTAGTCCCATTAAGGTTGTATGAATATGCTGCGCTACCGAGCTGTAGCTGATATCTGATAGCGGCTGTACATCATCAATATAGCTGTGCTCGGGCCGTGTTTGTGCTGCTGTTAGGCTGGGCTCAAGCTCAGTTGCATCTGCTACCGCGGTCTTGCTCTGGGTGTTTTCAGTCGGCTCTGGCTCAGCAGCAGTATCAGTTGCTGCCGGCTGGGGAGCGGCTGCACTATCACTGCTTTTAAATAAGCGCGCAAATAGGCCGGGTGTTGAGGTGGTATGTTCCTGCTGTTGCTTGGGTTGTGCAGCGATTAAAGCTTGTTCTTGCAGTTCTTTAAACTGTCCCAATATCTTATGGATACCATGCTGCTGTGCCAATTGCTTAGCGAGGTCTTTTTCAAATGCTTTGAGCGTTTTCTGCAGCGTTTTAGGCAGTTGTAACTGTAAGAGTTGTTGTACTAAATATGCCAGCGTCATTTGCAGGGTGGCTTGGCGCTGTTGTGCTTGAGTTTCCGACTTTAAAACGGCCTGCTCAAGATGTTCAATGTGGTTTTCAAGCTTGCTGGTATTGATGGTTTGGCGCACTAATGCACGCAAGGTGTGTAATTCTTGATCCAATTGCTCATCCTGGCCTTCAGCGGCCAAACTACTGCGCACTAAAGCCCGTTTGAGCAGTTCAGTCTGTGTGGCAAAGTTGTTTTCAAGGACTTCTTGTTTATCCAGCAGGGCAAGGTATTTTTCTTTCCAATCTAATGCGTTATTTGGCATTGATAATCCATCTTACTGCTGCGCAAACCGATAGGTAGGCGAGGCGCTGGGTAAAATAATATCCATTGAGACCGGTAAGTGGTCAGAAATGGGTACAGGTAGTACCGACATATTGGCAATATCTAACTCAGAGCTGATTAAAATATGATCTAAACAACGCTGTGGATTCCAACTCGGGAAAGTCGCACAGACCTGGGGAGCAGTGAGATTAAGGCTGCTCAGCGGTGAGTTGACTAACAGTTGTTCTGCGTGCGTATTCATATCGCCCATTAAGACGATATGTCGATAATCACTGACAATTTCACGCACATAATCTAATTGGCGAGTCCGCGCACGTGCACCTAACGCTAGGTGCATAGACACCACAGCAATTGCGTCATCGCCGTCGCCAATCTGCGCCAAAATCGCACCACGACCCGATGGGCCTGGTAGCGGATGATCTTCTAAACGTTGTGGTTCAAAGCGCGTGAGCAAACCATTGCTGTGCTGCGCAAAGGGCCCTAAGTTACGATTGCGCTGCTGGTACCAGTAGGGAAAATTACCCAACTGTGCCAACTGTTGCACTTGGTTGATATTGCCTGAACGCAAGCTGCCACCATCGGCTTCTTGGAGAGCAACAATGTCATAGTCGCCCAACAAAAAGCCGATTTTTTCTAAATTACGATAACGCTCTTGGTGCGGAATCAAGTGTTTCCAACTGCGCGTCACATAGTGCCGGTAGGCGCTGGTGGTGATGCCCACTTGGATGTTAAAGCTCAGTAAACGAATGCGTTGCTCATTACGCGGCACAACATCGGGGCTGCACAGCGCATTATGATTAGCATCGCAAGTGATCATCGAGCGTTCTTGACTAAAGCGCGGTAGCGTTAGCACGGCAATATCCTATTTTGCTTGACGTTCTTTTTCGATCAGTACATCAGCCACATCAACAGTTTGTTGTAAACCGCCAGCCATACCGATATCAAAACGGTATTTACCGTTAATCACTACGGCAGGTACACCGCTGATTTGATAAGCCACGGCCAGTTTTTTAGCTTTTTCCATTTGGCTTTTAACACTGAACGAATTCCAGGTTTTTACAAAAGTATCTTTATCAATACCTTGAGTCGCTACAAATTGAGTGATCTCGTTCATGGATGACAGCTTACGGCCTTGGTTGTGTAAGGCATTAAAAATACTGTTGTGGACCGCTTCATCAACTTTTAAGTTTTCTAAGGTATAGAACAGTTGACCATGCAAGTTCCAGATACCACCAAACATGGCAGGTACACGCACAAAGTTTACATCTTCAGGCAGTGCTGCTGACCAGGGATTAATCGTTGCTTCGAGTTGATAGCAATGTGGGCAGCCATACCAAAATAGCTCAACGACTTCGATTTTTTCAGGCTGAGCAACGGGCACAGGGCTACTTAAAGCAACGTAGTTACGACCTTCAACAGGCTCTTGCGCAAACGCGGTAGAACCCAATAGGCTAGCGCCTACCAAAACAGCTGACATAAGCAAATTGCGCATCATGAACTCCATGAATATTATTAAGGTAGTGAGGTTACGTAAAGGCATGTTAATAGACACAGAGATAGTGTGCCACTGCCGAGCCTGACAATGCTAAATATGTATGCTCTCGGGTTAGATTTCATTCCCCCGTTGAACTGTTGTAGATGCGCTGCGACAACGCTATTTATTTAGAGCGCTCGATATTTCAATCGGCAATAATAACTTGGTTGCGCCCTGTGCCTTTGGCCTGATAGAGGGCAGCATCTGCTTTATTGAGCAGCACTTGTGGATCAGGGTGCCCAGAATATTGTGCTAAACCAATACTGACAGTCATATTAACTGAGACACCGCGCGGTAAGCGAAATTCCTCATTTTCAATTGCTAAGCGTAATTTATTAGCAAGTTGGGCGGCTTTATCAGCAGTCATATCAACCAATAGCATTAAAAATTCTTCACCGCCAAAGCGGAAAATATAATCACCGCTGCGGCAGCTGTTACTCAGTAAGCTGGCGAGTTGCTGCAAAATCACATCGCCTGATTCATGGCCATAGGTGTCATTGATCCTTTTAAAGTGGTCAGCATCGATAATCAGGATGCAAAAGTGACGCTCATGTTTACGGGCGTAACTGATTTCTTTATTCAGCACCACAGGTAAAAACTTACGATTGAGCAATTGCGTCAAGGTATCACGGCCACTTTCCAGCTGGTTAACCTGTGAAAATAAGGTATCTAAATGGTAGGCAATGCTACGCGTTTGTTCGCGTAGAGTGCGCAATAGTTGTTGGTGCTGTTTTGGATCTTTCTGCGCCAACTTGAGCATAGGCAAAATCACTGTATCAATGTTTTCAAACGATTCAGTGATTAAGGGTGCTTCGTCACTGCCAGCAAAAGCATGCGCGCCTTTATGACGGAACCATAAACCAAACTCGGATGACGATAAGCTGTTCAGTTGAGAAAACTGCAGCCCCATGGCGATATCGAACATGGTTTGGTTTTCCCAATCCAATAGCGCTGCGCGCTGGCGCTCTTTTTCATTGGCTGAGTTTTGTGCAATTGAAAATAATCGGTAGGACTCTTTATCACGTGAGTTTTTATCGTTGGATACGGCATAGACTTGGCTCATGACTTCCATTGCCATATCGATCAGCGCATAAATAAAAGCTAAACAGGCTTTTTCTTCTGTGTGGTTGTGCAGTAACTTAGCTGCTGTATCTTTAAGCACACGTGCGCCGCGCAGTACTAGATGCACAGGGATATTAATGCGCGCATGCACTTCACCAATATGTTTTTGCTGAGCAATCACTGGGCGCAGGTCATCTGTGCGGTTTAGGCTAAATAAAGTGATAATCCATTGCTGCATTGAACCGCTGAGGCGCTCTTGAACCTGATCATTGGATAAAAACTGCGCTGCAGTTAAGTCGTCTAGCATCGTTTTATAGAAGCTTTGCGCCAGTTCAGGAGCATGCTGCTCTGACAATTGTTGAGTACTGGTACAAACGCTATTAGGGGTATTGTCTAACAGTGCTTGCCATTCGGTAATCAGTTGCTCTGTGGATATCTGCGTCATGATGAGGGGGTCTAGTTTAATTTTGTTAAGGGGTTACAGCTTGTACAACAATTTAGCCAAAAGTCTGCGCCGTTTAAAACAACTGTAAATAAAACTGACTCAGTATAAGGTAAATTAACCATACTATGGATATCGAACTGGCACGCACATTTTTAGCCATAGTGCGCTGTGGTAGCTTTATTGCTGCGGCAGAACAACTGTGTGTCACCCAGACCACAGTCACTGCACGGATTAAAAATCTTGAGGCGCAGCTCAACTGTCCATTATTTGTGCGTAACCGCGCCGGTGCCAGTTTGACTGTGCATGGCGAACGTTTTGTACATTATGCACATCAGTTACTGCAAACTTGGGAGGCAGCGCGTAATGCTTTGCCTTTTCCCGAGGGCTTGCAAGTGCAAGTGCGCTTAGCGGCTGAAGCCAGTTTGTGGAATCCATTACTTAAGGACTGGTTTGCGCAGCTGTCCAAGCAACAGGTCAGTTATGCAGTCAATGCCAGTATTTTTGATGCCAATACCCTACGGGCTAAATTAGAAAGCGGTGAGTTGGATGCGGTTTTAATGCACGAGCCGCATTATTGGCCAGGCTTGCAGGTGGAGCAGTTGCTTGAAGAAAAGCTGGTGCAGGTGCAATCCACACAGCAGGCTGATCCTTATATCTATGTGGATTGGGGTGCCTTGTTTCGCCAGCAGCATGACGCCGTATTGCCCGAGCATGCACACAGTGCGCTGCGCTGTAATTTGGGGCCATTGGCTTTATATACCATTTTACAAGAAGGTGGCCGTGGCTACTTTAGAACGCGGGTTGTTGATGCGCACATTGCCGATGGCACGCTTGAGCGTGTGGCCCATGCGCCGGAGTTTTCTTGGCCGGTCTATATCATCTATGCTGACGCACGGCCCTGCGTAGCTTTGCAGCATGCTTTATCCGTGCTTAAAAATTCAATCTCGCATGAGTCGAACTGGCTGCAAATGCACGACCGCCGTGTCTATTAAAAATGTGTCAGGCTGCTGCGATACAGCGTAGCGATGATATCCGTCTGGGTAATGATGCCCGCCAATTGTCGGTGTTCGTCAATCACCGGCATGGCATGTAAACCGCAATCTGTCAGTAAAGTGACCAGTTCCAGTAGCGGCGTATCGAAGGTTACGCTCACTACAGGAGTGGTCATAATATGCTTGAGACGGGTTTGGCGTAGATATTTAAGGCGATGAAAACGGCTGAGTGGTTGATCCAGTTCAAAGTGCTTGAGCAAATCAACCAAAGTAATAATGCCAACCAAACGCCGGTGTTGGTCCACTACGGGTAGGACATGTAAGCGGTGTTCTTTCAGACGATTCCACGCATCGGCTAAGGACATCTCTGGATGCCCAGTGCGTAAGTCACGCGACATGACTGCCGCTGCAGTGAGCTCAGCAGTGTGGCGCTGAAAGCTGTGTTGTTCGGTGAGGCGCAGCAGTTCTTCGAGGTCTTCGCGGCGCACATCCACATAAGTACCGAACTCATGCAGCGCTTGGTCCAAATCCTCTTCATTAAAACCAACTCGGGCACTGGGTATTGGGTCAGCGGTGTTGTGTTTGTTTGCCACCGGCGTAGCAGGAACACGCGGATAGGGTGTGCCGGTCAAATTATTGAAAAGCAAAGCAACGCTGAGTAGCACCAATGATTGAGTGATAATAGGTATCAATACCTCAATACCCATAGTAATTAAGGCGGGGCTTAGAGCCACGGTTAAGGCTAAAGCGCAACTGGGTGGATGCAAGCAGCGTAAGGCCAGCATGCTGGTGATGGCGGCAAAGACCACCACAGGTGCGCGTAACATTGGCTCACCAATATAGATCGCAGCGACAATACCCACGCAGGCCGAGAGTAGATTGCCGGCAACAATTGACCAAGGATGCGCCAAAGGTGTGGCTGAGGTGATAAATAATAAAACAGCAGAAGCACCAATGGGCGCTGCGAGGCTGATGGTGATTTGGCTACCAAATAATCCGTAGTTACACAGCACGCAGGCCAGCATGCCTAAAAATGCACCGCACGCTGAGCGTAACCATTGTCGTGTTGGAATATTTAACGAGAGTGGAGTTAAAGCTTTAATCCATTGAGCGCGCACTAAGGCTGTTCCTTATGAAAACACACAAGGGCACAGTGCGTACCCTTGTGTGTCGTGTTTTAGGGAGCATGATAGATTAGCTTTAGGCCTTTAAAGCTATTTGTTGAGCCAAATGTTCTGGCAAGCAAGGGCGTCCAGTGTCTTGTTCAACACGTCGCGCTGCTGGACGGTCATCAGCAAAGGGCAGCATGGCAGCTTGATCCATTTCTAGAGTACTGATATGACACAGACACCAGTAACCGGCAGTCGCACAGAGTAGTCCAAGGATAATAAACATCAGTTATACCTCCGCAAGTCGTGTGGCAGTGTGTTGCTCAATGGGCTGGCGCAACGTCAGCCAAGTGTTAAGCAGCATAATAAACATACCAAGCACAAAGAATGAGCCGCCAATTAAGCGGGCAATGTAGCCTGCATGCGATGATTGTAAAACTTCAACAAATGAATAAGACAAAGTGCCATCATCGTTAATCGCCCGCCACATCAGGCCTTGGGTCAGACCGTTCACCCACATGGCTGCGATATAAATCACCGTGCCGATGGTGGCCAGCCAGAAGTGCACATTAATCAAGCCGATGCTGTACATCTGTTTGTGATTCCAGAGCTTAGGAATCAGATGGTACAAGCTACCCACGCTAATCATCGCCACCCAGCCTAACGCGCCGGCGTGCACATGGCCAATAGTCCAGTCAGTGTAGTGCGACAATGAGTTGACGGTTTTGATCGCCATCAACGGGCCTTCAAAGGTCGACATACCGTAGAAGGCCAGTGATACCACCAGAAAGCGTAAAATCGGGTCGCTGCGTAACTTATGCCAGGCACCAGACAGGGTCATCATACCGTTAATCATGCCGCCCCAACTCGGTGCTAGCAGAATGACGGACATGGCCATACCTAAGCTTTGTACCCAATCAGGCAGAGCGGTGTAGTGCAAGTGGTGTGGGCCAGCCCAGATATAAATCGAGATAATCGCCCAGAAGTGCACAATGGATAAACGGTAAGAGTAAATCGGACGTTCCACTTGTTTGGGCACAAAGTAATACATCATGCCGAGGAAGCCGACCGAGAGAATAAAACCTACCACACTATGACCAAACCACCATTGCACCATGGCGTCTGTGGCACCTGCATACACAGGGTAAGACTTCAGAAGTGTGACCGGGATGGCGATATGGTTGACGATATGTACCATCGCGGTGACTACGATAAAGGCACCGTAGAACCAGTTGGCCACATAAATATGTGAGGTTTTGCGGCGCATAATAGTGCCAAAAAACAGCCACATATAGGTCAACCAGAGCAGGGTTAACACTATGGCGAGCGGCCATTCCATTTCTGCATATTCTTTAGTGGTGGTGTAACCCAACGCATAACTGACAACTGTGGCAATCAGCATAGCTTGCCAGCCCCAAAAGAATAGATTGGCTGCGGTATCAGAAGGCAGTCGTGCATAGCAGGTGCGTTGCACGATATAAAACGAAGTGGAAATCAGCGCACAACCACCAAAGGCAAAAATCACTAAGTTAGTATGAATCGGGCGAATACGCCCAAAGCTGGTCCAAGGTAGGTCAAAATTAAGTTGAGGCCAGACCAGTTGCGCGGCAATAAATGCGCCCATACTCATCCCTATGACACCCCAAATTAAGGTGGCAATGGTGAATTGCCGGACCACACTGTAGTTGTAGGCGACCTGATGTTCGGCTGCAGTATTCATAATTATTTTAGCGCCACCGCGTGCTATGACTCAGCCGTCGCTGGTTATCAGAACACGCAACGCCATCCTCCTTCAGAGTTGAAGATGCCTGCAGATGTGGGCCAAAAGTGCGGCGTGGATTCTGCAGTAGTTGACGTAAATCAATGTGGCTATGCTAAAACGCAGGTTTATTCCTATCTAATGAATATTACTTGATTTTGATATCAATATTTATGCACTTAAAGCTGTGGCTGCTATTGTCTATAGCCAGTAGGCTCGACTGAATTGAATGCACAGATGAGGTTGTATTGTGAGCGGCTTAATAAGCTGTCCAGATCCCTTTGCTTTGGCGCTCACAGGCGGGCTTTAAATAGCGTGCGTCGGTGTTAACACCGTAATAGTGAATATCTTGGATATAACCAATGCCACCGGCTTGCGCGTTACGGCAAATACCAAAAGCGCCAATCGGGCATTGCTCAACAAAAGTGACTGTGGTTTTTTGTCCCTGCAAGGAGGGCTGGCAAAAACCATTTTTAAACAGATGCTCGGGAATACTACGGTTCTGTTGGCAGATCTTGACCGTCACACGTTGTCCCGTGGATTCAATCACACAGGCTTGTGCAAAAAGCTGCTGGCTGAGCAGTAACAATACAAGTGCAGAAACAATACGCATAACAGCTCCAGTGGGATCCAGATCGATCCCTATCTTAACTAAGCTCTGGGGTGAGTAGAAGCAGCGCGCACGGCTAAAGTGTTTTTGCTAAGGTAGCGCTTTTGTATTGTCTTGTTAGGAGCCAGCGCAGCTATGTTGCAGCACATACCCACTCACGTTATTTCAGGCACGCTTGGCGCTGGTAAAACCAGTGTCTTACGCAGTTTAATGGCGCAGCGCCCTCATGGTGAGCGCTGGGCAGTACTGATCAATGAGTTTGGGGATATTGGTCTTGATAGT
>JAAZCO010000341.1 GCA_012513235.1 Gammaproteobacteria bacterium | reverse complement strand
CCAGCCGTTTTTCTCGGCAGAATCCTTCAGTGGGGATGCGGGGCAGCGCGTGTCGATTGAAGATACCTTGGCCGGTTGCGAGCATATTTTGCAGCAGACCGAATTTGACGACGATGAAATGGATTACTACATGATTGGTGCTTTGCCAGCGGCAAAAGCTCAGGCTGCGCCATGAGTCAAAACCAGCTGATGCAGGTGAGTGTGCGTTTGCCGACGCGCTTATTGTTCAGCTGTGAGGCGACGAAAGTTTTTGCAGAAGCTGAAAATGGTGCTTTTGCCATGCTGCCCAAGCACACTGATTTTGTCACCGCTTTATTGCCCTCGGTGTTGGTGATTACCGATGCTCAAGGCGAGGAACTGTACTTTGGCATCGATCAAGGCATCTTAGTTAAGCACGGATACAACATTGATATTGCTGTGCGCCGCGGTGTGCAGGGTGATGATTTAGAGACGTTAAATGACACCATCCAAGCCACCTTTATGGAAGTGGATGAAGATGAGCGTGTGGCACGCACGGCTTTATCCAAACTTGAAGCGGGGATTGTGCGCCGCTTCAGTGATTTACGGAAACCGCTGACATGACCGAACAACGCAAAACCAAGCTCGATAGTGCTTCAGAAGCGATTCGTCGCCGTACCGAGCAGATGCAGAAGACTCGCGATGAGCCCAAGTACAGCCCGCTTAATGGTTTGGGCGTGTTTGGGGTGATTGGCTGGTCAGTGGCGATACCGACAGTGACTGGCGCTCTTTTAGGTGGGTGGCTGAATGAGGTTGCGCCGCAAAGTTTTTCGTGGCCGATTGCCTTGATCCTCGGCGGTGTTGTCTTGGGTGCTATGGTGGCGTGGAATTGGATTGATAAATCACGCGACAAATAAATCGTGAGTATCAGTAGAGTCAAAGGGAGAGGGTGAGTGATAGAGATCAATATCAGCGCAGTGGTCTTAGGTGCAGCCGTGGGCTTACCGATGGCGGTGCTGTTTTTTTGGGGATTAAACTGGGGTATGCGTCAAGCTTTGGCCTCAACGAACCCTGGCAGCATATTAATGCTGAGCTTCTTTGTGCGCATGACGCTATTGCTCGGTGTGGGGCTGGCGCTCACTCGTTTGACTGAAAGTTTATGGGCGCTGGCAGGTTATATGCTGGCATTTTTATTGGTGCGGGTGGTGACAGTGATGCGCGCCAGAATCACTCCCGCAACCCAAGCAGCCAAACAGGAGGGCGTATAAATGCAGCTCACTCCCGATAACAATATTATTTTTCATCTCGGCAGTTTTGCAGTGAATGCCACCATAGTGAATACCTGGATTGTGATGGCGGTATTGGTGGGTATTTCGATGCTGGTCACGCGCAACTTGCGTGCGGATCAAGCGCCGGGACGCTGGCGCAGTGCCTTAGAGTTGATTGTCACCACTATTCAAGGGCAAATCGAAGAAGTGACCCGCAGTGGTGCACGCCATGTGCTGTATTTTGCTGGGACTTTATTCCTGTTTATTGCCTTATCCAATGTGCTGACGGTGATTCCAGGCTTTGATACGCCCACCTCATCACTGTCAACGACTGTGGCCTTGACCATCTCGGTGCTGATTGCCATTCCGATGTTTGGTATCAGCAGCGGCGGTGTGCGCCAGTATTTGCGTACCTTTATCGAGCCATCGATCATTATGTTGCCCTTTAATATTATTGGTGAGTTCTCCCGCGGTATTTCGCTGGCGATTCGCTTATACGGTAACGTGATGAGCGGTGCGGTGATTGCCGCGATTTTGTTAAGTATTGCGCCATTTTTCTTCCCAGTGCTGATGGATATGTTGGGCCTGCTGACCGGTTTGATTCAGGCCTATATCTTCGCCATTTTAGCCACTGTGTATATTTCATCTGCCATGGCAGAGCCCTCTGTGACTCCCTCTGAAAAGGATAAAAAATCATGACTGAACTTGCCATTATTGCGGCCATCTCTATTTTTACCGCAGGTTTCACCATTGCCATCGGCTCACTCGGCCCAGCCCTGGGTGAAGGCCGTGCGGCGGCGGCGGCCATTGCTGCGATTGCTCAGCAACCGGATGCGGCACCGACCTTGTCACGTACGCTGTTTGTCAGCTTGGCGATGATTGAGTCCACCGCGATTTACTGCTTTGTGGTGGCGATGATTCTTATTTTTGCTAACCCGTTTTGGGATGCTATGCAGGCGGCCGCAGGAGCGTAGAGCCTTATGTCGATTGATTGGGTAACAGTACTGGCGCAAATCGCTAACTTTTTAGTCTTGTTGTGGCTGCTCAAGCGTTTTCTCTACCGTCCGATTTTGGATGGCATTGATGCGCGTGAAGCATCTATTGCTAAGCGCATGGCCGATGCTGATGCGGCTCAGCAAGCAGCCAAGGCGGCGGAAAACCAGTTCATCAAACAGCGCGCACAATTGGTCTCTGAGCAAGATGCCTTGCTCGAGCAAGCCCTAGCGGCCACTGAAGATCAGCGTGATGGCTTATTGTCCGATGCGCGCGCTAAGTTGCAGCAAGAGCAAAAAGATTGGCACAAGTATTTAGAGCAGGAGCGCCAAGCTTTTAATAAGCGTCTGCAAGAAACCGGCTCTGAAGCATTGATGAAGCTGACGCGCAAAGCCTTGTCCGATTTAGCCGATGAGCAGATTGAAGACGCCATTGTGCGCCATGTCGGTCAGCAACTTGAGCCGATTGCCGCGGAGTTGGTGCAAGCCGCTGCCGGTAGTCTGCAAGCGCAGGTCAGTACCCGGGATGCTTTGTCTACTACGACGCAAGCCTTACTGCAAAGCGAAGTGCAGCGGTGGCTGCCAGATGTCAGCCTGAGTTTTAGCACCGATGCGCAGCAGGCACCGGGTTTAGTGATGCAAGTGGGCGGCGCGCAAGTGTCGTGGACCACCGATAGCTATATGGATGAGTTTGCCGAGTTATTAACTTCGCACAGCCCAGCAAAAGCCTCGCTGCGGTCAACGGCGAACAGCCGCTAAGGAAATGAATATGAGTGCGCTTGAACAGCTCAGCCAGCAACAGCTTGAGCACAATATCGATGCTTGGGTCGAGAGCATGGTCAACATCCCCACACCGGAGCCGATGCTGACTGAGACCGGCACCGTGACTGAAGTAGGGGATGGTGTGGCGATTGTCTCAGGCTTAGCGCGTGCCTTGGCCGATGAGTTGCTGATATTTGCCAGCGGCGTGCAGGGCATTGTGCTCGACTTGGAGCCGGGGCGCTTGGGGGTGATTTTGCTCGGCCCTTCGGAGCAGATTCGCCAAGGTGAAACCGTGTATCGCACCCGTAAAGTGGTGAGTGTGCCGGTGGGTCATGCGTTGCTCGGTCGCGTGGTGGATGCCATGGGTCGCCCGCGTGATACCCATGGCCCGATTGCCGCGGTGGCTGAGCATCCGATTGAAGCGGAAGCGCCGAGTATTCTCAATCGCACGCCGATTTATCGTCCTTTAGCCACAGGCCTGAAAGCCATTGATGCGGCGATTCCAGTGGGTTTAGGCCAGCGTGAGCTGATTATTGGTGACCGTCAAACCGGTAAAACCTCGATTGCGATTGATACCATGCTGAATCAAGCGCGTACTGATGTCTTGTGCATCTATTGCGCGATTGGTCAGCGTGGTGATGCGGTGGCGCGGGTGATTCGTGCCTTGACCGACGGCAATATGCTGTCGCGCAGTATCGTGATCAGTGCCGGTGATGAAGAAGCACCGGGGCTGGCCTATATCGCACCCTATGCGGCGATGACCATGGCTGAGTACTTCTCGGCGCAAGGCCAAGATGTGCTGATTATCTTTGATGATATGACCCACCATGCGCGTTCTTATCGTGAGCTGTCCTTGTTGCTGCGCCGTCCACCGGGTCGTGAAGCCTTTCCCGGTGATATTTTCTACGTGCATGCGCGTTTGCT
>JAAZCO010000340.1 GCA_012513235.1 Gammaproteobacteria bacterium | reverse complement strand
TGGTGCGCTACTTACAGAAATGTTCACTCGCGATGGTTGTGGCACCTTGGTTGATGAGGGCCAATTCGAACAAGTACGTGAAGCGCAGATTGAAGATGTGGGCGGGCTCTTAGAGCTGATTCGTCCACTGGAAGAACAAGGAATTCTAGTACGCCGTTCACGCGATCTACTTGAACGTGAAATCACTCAATTTAGTATTGTTGAGCGCGATGGGTTGATTATCGCTTGCGCCGCTCTTTACCCATTCCCCGAGCAAGCCACTGGAGAACTGGCTTGTTTAGCGGTGCATCCTGAATACCGTCACGGTGGTCATGGCGATATATTGCTGGAGCGTATTGAGAAACGCGCTCGTAATTTACAGCTTAATTCACTGTTTGTACTGACAACACGCACCGCTCACTGGTTTCAAGAACGCGGCTTCCAGAGTTGTACTGTTGAACAACTACCGCAGACTAAAGCCTCTTTATACAACTTTCAGCGTAACTCTAAAGTCTTTAGAAAAACCTTGGACTAATGGTGTTTATCCTTAAAAGTCATTAGAGTGCTGATATGTTGCTATTTATTTGATACTTAGCGGCTAACAACACAGTCCAGCCGCTCAAAAGACTCTGCGCTGTGTTTACAATAATTAAGGAGAACTCCCATGATTAAAGGCAAAACCCTCGCATGGGCACTGTCCATGACCCTAGCTGGCATGAGCTTAAGTGGTATGGTGCAGGCCGAAGAAAAGTACGTCACTATTGGTACTGGCGGACAAACCGGCGTGTACTATGTTGCTGGCCAATCCATTTGTCGCTTTATCAACCGTGACAGTAAGAAAACCGGCGTACGCTGCAATGCTCCAGCCAGTGGTGGCGGTGTTGCTAACGTTAACGGTATTCGTAGTGGCGAATTTAACTTTGGCGTAATGCAATCAGACCACCAATACAAAGCGATGAAAGGTCTTGCACCTTTTGCAGCTGAAGGTCCGATGGACGATATGCGTGCACTATTCTCACTGCAGAGTGAAGTATTCACTGTATTAGCTCGCCGTGACTCTCATATCGCCAACTTCAATGATTTAAAAGGTAAGCGCGTTAATATCGGTAACCCAGGTTCTGGTCAGCGTGACACTCTTGAAGAAATCATGCAGAAAAAAGGTTGGACTAATAAAAGCTTTGCTTTAGCTTCGGAGCTTAAACCCGCCGAACAAGCCAGCGCACTCAATGACAACAACATTGATGCTATGACTTACTTTGTTGGTCACCCCAATGGTGCAATTCAAGAAGCAACCACTACAGTTGATGCTGTTTTAGTGCCAGTGACAGGACCAGAGATTGATGCTTTGTTAGCTGAAAAAAGCTACTACACCAAAGCTGAAATCCCAGGTGGTATCTATACTGGTAACGACCTACCGACCCCTTCTATTGGTGGTAAAGCAGTACTTTCAACCAGTAGCAAAGTCAGTGATGACTTAGTTTATCAAATGGTTAAATCTGTATTTGACAACCTCGATCGCTTCAAGCGTCTACACCCAGCATTTAAAGATTTAAAAGCTGAAGAAATGATTGAAGCAGGGTTATCAGCGCCGTTACATGACGGTGCGATTCGTTACTACAAAGAGCGTGGCTGGTTATAACTGTCCACGACTGAAAGTTGTTGCACCATCTCAATACGTCGGCGCTAAGCTCAGTGCTGACGTATTGGCTTCTTTAGATTTTAAGCAGGTTAGCTGCCATGTCCGACAAACATATTTCCGCCGAAGAACTTATTGCACAAGACTCAGGCGCACGTTTACCTGACGGCGTGATGGCGCATGTTATTGCCAGCCTTGCTTTACTCTGGTCAATGTTCCAACTGTGGATTGCTTCACCACTACCCTTTATATTTCGTATCGGTGTATTTAACGATACTGAAACACGCTCTATTCACTTAACATTTGCGCTGTTACTGGCATTTCTAGCCTATCCAGCCTTTAAGAGTTCACCACGCAATCGCGTCCCCTTACAGGATATTGCTCTGGGCTTAATTGCTGCTGCGAGTGCTGCTTATTTATTTATTTTTTATAAAGATTTATCGCTACGTCCAGGTAGCTTAACCACCTTTGACTTAGTCACCGCCTGTATCGGTGTTCCTTTATTACTCGAGGCCACGCGCCGTACTTTAGGGCCACCACTGGCCATTATTGCCTTACTGTTCTTAACTTATAGTGTCGCCGGACCTTATATGCCGGATATGCTCGCGCATCGCGGTGTCAGCTTTACTGCGCTAGCCAACCACCAATGGATCACTACTGAAGGTGTGTTTGGTATTGCGCTAGGCGTCTCTACTAGCTTTGTTTTCTTATTTGTACTCTTTGGCGCTCTACTAGAACGCGCTGGTGCAGGTAACTATTTTATTCAGCTCGCTTTTAGCTTATTAGGCCATATGCGTGGCGGCCCGGCTAAAGCAGCTGTTGTAGCCTCTGGTTTGACGGGAATGATTTCAGGTTCCTCAATAGCCAACGTTGTGACCACGGGTACCTTTACCATTCCAATGATGAAGCGCGTTGGTTTTTCATCTGAAAAAGCCGGTGCTGTAGAAGTTGCCTCATCAGTCAACGGACAGATTATGCCGCCAGTCATGGGGGCTGCTGCATTTTTAATGGTCGAGTATGTCGGTATTCCCTATGTAGAAATCATTAAACATGCATTTTTGCCAGCGGCAATCTCCTATATCGCACTGCTCTATATTGTGCATTTAGAAGCACTAAAACTGGGTATGCAGCCAATAGGAAACCATAAGCCTAAACCTTGGCTGCGCCGCTTAACAGGCTTTGCCTTTGGCGCTGCTTTGATTTCTGGTATCTCATTATTTGTGTACTACGGCTTAGGTTGGCTCAAGCCTGCTTTGGGTGAGCACGCACTCTTAGGTATTGGGATTTTATTAGCAGCAACTTACCTTGGCTTACTCAAAGTTGCTGCCAGTAATCCGCCGCTACCTGCAGAAGATCCTGATAAGCCACTAGAAGAGCTACCAAAAACACGGACCGTTTTACTATCTGGCTTACATTTTATTTTGCCGGTTGTAGTGCTTGTTTGGTGCTTGATGGTTGAACGCTTATCCCCTGGCCTATCAGCGTTTTGGGGTAGTGTGATGCTTATCTTTATTCTGCTCACACAACGCCCTATTTTGACTTGGATGCGCACTGATCGCAGTTATGACCATGGCGGTTGGACAGATGGCATCATTGATCTACGCGAAGGCATGATTGCCGGCGCGCGCAATATGATTGGTATTGGTATTGCCACTGCAGCAGCAGGGGTCATCGTTGGCGCCGTATCACAAACAGGAGTCGGCTTAGTACTGGCAGACTTAGTCGAATTACTCTCTATGGGTAATTTACTGTTGATGCTCCTCTTTACCGCTGTATTCAGCTTGATTCTGGGCATGGGTTTACCGACCACAGCTAACTATATTGTCGTGTCGAGCTTATTAGCACCGGTGATTGTGACCCTAGGTCAACAAAACGGTTTAATCGTGCCGCTGATTGCTGTGCACCTCTTTGTCTTCTACTTCGGCATTATGGCTGACGTTACCCCACCAGTGGGGCTGGCCTCATTCGCTGCAGCCGCAGTTTCAAAAGGGGATCCGATTAAAACAGGGATACAGGCTTTCTATTACAGTTTACGTACCGCTGCTCTGCCGTTCTTATTTATCTTCAATACAGATTTACTACTGATTAATATTGGTGTGATGCACGGTATTTTAATATTTATTGTCGCGACCATAGCCATGCTGATTTTTGCAGCGGGCACCCAAGGCTGGTTTATCACCCGCAGCCGCTGGTATGAAAGCGTCCTACTCTTATTAGTTGCCTTTACTTTATTCCGCCCAGGCTTTTGGATGGATATTGCACATGACCCTTATCAGGACATTCCTCCTAGTCAGTTACAGCAAGCCTTAGGCGCCGTAGATGAAGGCAGCCAATTGCGCTTGCGTATCCAAGGTGAAGATGAGCTGGGCGAGCCGCGAGAGTTTGTTGTATTACTGCCAGTGCCCGCCGGTGATAGCGCAGACGCGCGTATGCAAGCACTCGGTTTAAGTCTGATTGAAGAAGACGGGAAAACATTAGTGGATAGCGTCACGTTTGCCAGCCAAGCTGCTGATCTAGGTCTCGAGTTTGATCAGGAAATATTACTTGTGCGCGCCCCCACTGATCGGATGCCTAAAGAAATAATGTGGATACCTGGTCTATTATTACTTCTGGTTGTGAGCTCATTACAGTGGCGTAGAAAACGTAAAACACAACTAGGCTTACACAACAACGAGAGACTGGTCTCTCATTAATTTAAAACATTTAGGTACAGCATGAAGCAATCTATATTAGTTACCGGTGGTGCAGGCTATATCGGCTCACATACCACTTTAGCCCTGCTGGAAGCAGGGCATGATGTCATTGTTTTAGATAATTTAGCGAATAGTTCGCAGGAGTCACTGCGTCGTGTTGAGCGTATTTGTGGTAAAACTGCCACATTTATTGAAGGTGATATTCGGGATCGCGAATTACTAGATTCAATTTTTGCTCGTCACTCGATTCAAGCTGTCTTACATTTTGCCGGTTTAAAAGCTGTTGGAGAAAGCGTACAACAGCCACTGGCTTATTATGAAAACAATGTCAGCGGCAGTGTTGTCTTATTTCAAGCCATGGCTGCGGCAAATGTTTTTAACTTGGTATTCAGTTCTTCTGCTACGGTTTATGGCGAACCTAAAGAAATGCCAATCAGCGAAAGCTGCCCAACCGGTACACCTACCAATCCTTATGGTCGCTCCAAATTGATGGTGGAGGAAATACTCCGTGATCTCGCGATTTCAGAATCACGTTGGAGTATCGCTTTGCTGCGCTACTTTAACCCAGTAGGTGCGCACGTCAGCGGACTCATTGGTGAAGACCCAAACGGCATTCCAAATAATCTAGTTCCGTATATCAGCCAAGTTGCTGTCGGTAAACTGCAGCAGCTATCAGTATATGGAAACGACTATCCAACTATAGATGGCACCGGTGTACGTGATTACATCCATGTGACTGACCTCGCCAACGGTCATTTAAAAGCTTTAAACGTCATTATAGAGTCCACAGGTATCAATACTTGGAACCTAGGCACTGGACAGGGCTATAGCGTCTTACAGATGATTAGTGCTTTTGAGCAGGCAGCAAGTGTACCTGTTCCTTACACCGTTGTTGCACGACGCTCTGGTGATATTGCTGAGTGTTGGGCAGACCCTAAGAAGGCGGTACAAGAACTAGGCTGGAAGGCTCAACATAACCTTGAGGATATGATGCGTGATACATGGCGTTGGCAGCAAAACAATCCAAATGGCTTTAGTAAGTAAGGCAATTTTTCACGCAACTTAGAAAGTATTGTTTTTAATAGATCTCCTAAAATTTAAAGTGCGATGTACTTATGGGTCATCTCAATGTGTATCGCACTTTTTAATTCCCTTATATGTATTGCATCAGTCATTACCTTTCTTGCAATAAAAATCTACTCTACATCAAAGCAAGCATAAATCGGTTTAAACCAATCACAACAGCGGCTCTTGATCCAAACTCTATATACCTCTACACATCACAGGGTTTGCTTTACATAAGCAGCCAGTAGGCGTCTAGCTGCATTTAATCAACTTGAAAGTATAGATACTATAAAAAAGCCTCAAGCACGGCGATGTACTTGAGGCTTTTGCTGCACGTCCTGTGCTTTTAAAACTCAGCGTCCTGCATCATCCATGAGCCAGATCGCTTGCGCACGTCCTGTGCGCTTGTACTCCTTGGGCCTGTACTGTTTTCCTTGTACCTGTTATGCGCATCCTGCGCGACTGCCCTAGGGTTTCAAGTACCGTCCGTGGCACTGATCTTCATCATGGCAGATTTAAAATACTTTGCACCCCTGTGGGTGTGACGCAGTTCACAAAACTGAACATTGCCCTGCAAATAAATAGATTGATGCACATAAGCGACCCTGACGGGTCGCTTATATTTTGATCTGAGGGGTTGCGGGTGTCGCCAGTCAGAACAGACATACCGAAGCCATCGCAGCTGTTGATGTGTTTTCCAGGTCTCGAATCAACCTGTGGACATCAACTCGTGCGACTGTTGCGGCTGCGGCTGCATCAGTCGCATGGCGCTTTAAGCAGTCTGTTTTGTGTGGGCATATCACTTTTCTTTGGGCATAAAAAAACCCCAGATCATGTGATCTGGGGTTTTGGTGTAAGCGCTTGACGATGACCTACTCTCACATGGGGAAACCCCACACTACCATCGGCGATACATCGTTTCACTTCTGAGTTCGGGATGGGATCAGGTGGTTCCAACGTTCTATGGTCGTCAAGCA
>JAAZCO010000339.1 GCA_012513235.1 Gammaproteobacteria bacterium | reverse complement strand
TGGCTGTATTAAGTGGACGGCGCTGGACGGGTGAAATTTGGACGCCACAACTGCAGCAGCAATACCCTGAGCGCGACTGGATTTTAAGCCGTATTTTATGGCTCAGTGGCTGTGAAATACCGCGCAACCGTTTAGGTAATACGGATACCTTTCGCCGTTATATTTATATTCATGGCACTGCCGATGAGCATCTTTTAGGTCAGCCTTACTCCCACGGCTGTATCCGGATGCGCAACCAAGATCTGATAGAGCTGTACCCGCAGCTAGTGGATGCCTGTGTGATTGATATCAACGAGCAACCTTTCAACGCCTCTGAGCTTACCGATACTAAGGAAACCCTATGCAAGGCTCGTTAATGCTGGATATCAGCGGTACATTTTTAACCGCTGAAGATCGCCATCTGTTACGCCAACCGCAAGTTTGCGGAGTGATTTTATTTGCCCGCAATATTGAGCATCCTCAGCAAGTGCGTGAATTGTGCCAAGCCATCCGCACGGTGCGTAGCGACTTGTTGATTGGTGTGGATCAAGAAGGCGGACGGGTGCAGCGCTTGCGTCAAGGCTTTGTTGAACTGCCGGCGATGGGGTTATTGCAGCAGGCTGAGAACCCTGAATACGTTGCTCAAGAATGCGGCTGGTTGATGGCGTGGGAAGTGCTGGCGATGGGCATCGATTTTAGTTTTGCGCCCGTGCTGGATTTGGATTACGGCCGCAGTAGCGTGATTGGCTTACGTTCCTTTGGCGGTGATGCGCAGACCGTAGAACGCTTAGCAGGTGCATTTCTACAAGGTATGCAGGCTGCGGGCATGCCCAGTGTCGGTAAGCACTTTCCGGGACATGGCTGGGTGAAAGCCGATTCCCATGTGGCCATTCCAGTGGACGAGCGCAGCTTGGCTGAAATTGAGCGCAGTGACTTGCTACCCTTTAAACGCCTGCAGCAGCATTTGGCTGGCATGATGCCTGCGCATGTGATTTATCCTGAAGTTGATGCCTTGCCTGCAGGTTTTTCTAAGGTGTGGTTACAGGATATTTTACGCCAGCAGTTGGGCTATCAAGGGGTGTTGTTCAGTGATGATTTATCCATGGCTGGCGCACATGTCGCTGGTGATGCAGCGCAGCGGGTGTTGGCCGCATTGAGCGCAGGTTGTAATGTTGGGTTATTATGCAATGATCGTGCAGCAGCGGAGCAGGGTTTGCAGGCATTACAGTCTGAGCGGGTGACACCTTGTCGACATCTATCTGTCATGTATGGGCGTTATACTGCTCAACATGATTTTCAGCAACACCCCCGTTGGCAGTCTGCACGGCAGGCGCTAAACACTATAAAAACCCGTATATAAGAGGTGAAGAATGAATAAATACGCAATTATTGGCGGTACTGGGTTAACTCAGTTAGAAGGACTAACGATTCGTGATGCATCGTTTATTGAGACCCCTTACGGCGCACCTTCTGCAGAAATTTTGCGTGGTGAATATGTCGGTCGTGAAGTGTTGTTCTTGGCGCGCCATGGCCATCCGCACCGTATTCCACCACATGAAGTCAACTACCGCGCAAACTTATGGGCGCTGCGTCAGGCTGGTGCTACGCATGTTATTGCGATCAACGCTGTGGGTGGCATCACTGATAATTTAAAAACGGGCTGCTTTTGTATTCCTGATCAAATTATTGATTACACCTCAGGCCGTGAGCACACCTTATATGAAGGTGAGTTGGATCATGTGACTCACGTTGATTTCAGCTATCCCTACGATGAAGTACTGCGTAAGCGCCTGATCGCCGCCGTGGCAGCCTGTGGTTACAACTGCAGTAACAGCGGTGTCTACGGTTGCACACAAGGACCACGTTTAGAGACGGCGGCAGAAATTATCCGTATGGAACGTGATGGCTGCGATATTGTCGGTATGACTGGCATGCCTGAAGCTGTTTTAGCGCGTGAACTGGGCTTAAGTTATGCTTGTTTAGCCTTAGTGGTGAATCCAGCGGCAGGTAAATCTACGGGTATGATTACCATGACGCAAATTGATGCGGCACTGAATGTGGGCATGTCTAAAGCTAAGATTATTTTAGCGCGACTGCTGAGCGGTATCTAACAGTTGTCAGCGTCATATTTGTGCTGAATATGGCGCTGTATTAGCTTAATAACTGACAGCAATTAAACTCAGCACACTGCCGTGTAAAAGACTAAATTGTCCTTCAAGCTCGCAACCAGCGCGCCACTGCTCAGATAAACTCTTATTTAAAGCTAAGCGTGCATGACCTGTGCTTGCGCTATCAATAGCTACAACTTGTGCATCTTGAAAGCCAAAATACATCCCTGTTAGAGGATTTAAGGCTTTAAACAAACTTTCTTTCAGTGAAAATGTCAGCGTTAAACGTTGTGCTTGCTGTGCTGTGTCCAGCTCGCAGTATGTTGCATATTCGTCGCTGGTTAAAATTGCGCGGGCTAAACGTTGCGCGCGAGCCTGGGGCATGGGCTTTTCTAAATCTAGCCCTAGGCTTTGCCATATTTTGCTGTTGCCAACTATAGCGGCGCAGATGCCTTGGCTATGCGTCATCGAGCCGCAACTGTGTAGTGGCCATAAAGGGATGCGGCTGTTGGCTTGCTGAGTGGGGAGGTCGGCAAGCCCCGTTTGCTGTTGTAGTGCTTTACGAGCGCATAAGCGTGCTGCTAAAAACTCAGCTTGGCGTTTTCTCGCAGCAGGTGGCGGTGTAACACCATAATGCGTGCATAACTCAGTTTTGAATGCCTGCTGGTTAAAACAGGCAGAGACTAATGTGCAGTCTGTTAATTGCGAAGGGAAGGGCCAGTGTTGGTGTAGATCGGTTAAAAACCCTGCGTTGATGGCAGTATCGCTCATGCTCTTGTCCTATTATGCTGCTATTTTTAATATGAACGGTTATAACGCTGGAATAATTTTGGCGTTGCAGTTATAAGTAGCCACATATTTTAGGGTTATTTGCATTGACTGCCGAGGTTTTTATGAAATTACAGCAATTGCGCTATATCTGGGAAGTATCCAGAAACGGTTTGAATGTTTCCGCTACGGCGCAAGCACTTTATACATCGCAGCCAGGTATAAGCAAGCAAATACG
>JAAZCO010000338.1 GCA_012513235.1 Gammaproteobacteria bacterium | reverse complement strand
TGACCCGTGGAGATGAGGCATGAGACAGCTACCCATTATTTTTAAGCGTGAATTCACCAGTTTTTTTGCCACACCTTTAGCCTATGTATTTTTGCTGATTTTTTTGGTGCTCTCCAGCGTCTTTACTTTTTACTTGGGTGGTTTTTACGAAAGTGGGCAAGCCAATCTCAATCCGTTTTTTAACTTTCATCCTTGGTTGTACTTGTTTTTAGTGCCGGCACTGGCGATGCGCATGTGGGCCGAGGAGCGTAAAAGCGGCACCATTGAACTGCTGATGACCTTACCCATTACCCGTTTTGAAAGTGTGGTGGGTAAGTTTTTAGCGGCATGGGTGTTTGCAGGGATTGCTTTGCTGCTGACCTTTCCGATGGTGCTCACAGTCAACTATTTAGGTGATCCAGACAATGGCGCAATCTTAACCGGCTATATGGGCAGTTGGTTGTTGGTGGGAGCCTATTTGTCAGTGGGCTCGTGCATGTCTGCGCTGGCGAAGAATCAGGTGATTGCCTTTATTCTTACGGTCAGTGTGTGTTTTATGTTTGTGGTCAGTGGTTTCCCGCTGGTGCTGGATGCCTTTAATGGCTGGGCAGCGCAATGGCTGTTAGATGTGGTGGCGTCCTTTAGTTTTCTCACACGCTTTCAGGCCATCAGTAAAGGTGTGATTGATGTGCGCGATGTGTTGTATTTCTTCAGCTTTATTGCCGCTTGGTTGCTGGCGACAGCTGTTGTTGTTGATTTAAAGAAGGCGCACTGAATATGAGACGATTAATGTATTCCAGCTTAGGCTTAGTGCTGATTGCGGTGGCTTTTGTGGGCTTCAATATGGCGGCCAATAGCCTATTTAAAAACACCCAGCTCGATTTTACTGAGCAAAAGCTCTACACCTTATCCGCGGGTACCCAGCAGTTATTAACTGAGTTGCAAGAGCCGATTCGCTTACAGTATTTCTATTCCAATAAAGCCACGCGCGATATACCGATGTTGCGCAACTATGCACAGCGCGTGCAAGAGCTGTTGGAAAGCTATGCGCGTCTGGCCGATGGTCAGTTGCAATTGGAAGTGATTGACCCTGAAGCTTTCTCTGAAGAGGAAGACCGTGCTGCGGCCTTAGGTTTGCAAGCTGTCCCCTTGGAGCAAGAGGGAACTCAGTTGTACTTTGGTTTGGCGGCCAGCAATGCGCAAGGTGACAGCCAAGTGATTCCCTTTTTCGCCTTGGATCAAGAAGAGCTTCTAGAGTATGAACTGAGCCGTTTGATCAGCAGTGTGGCGCAAACTGAGCGTCCAGTGATTGGCCTGTTGTCAGGTTTACCGATCAACGGAGGCTTTGATATGCAGGCGGGGCAGCCTTTACCCTCATGGACGATTCTGGAAGATATTCGCCAGCAATTTCAGTTGGAAAGCTTAAAGGATGATATTGATCTGATTCCGGCGCATATCAGTACGGTGTTGTTAATTCACCCTAAAAACCTCAGTGAAGCCACGCAGTACGCTCTGGATCAGTTTGTATTAGGTGGCGGTAAATTACTGGCCTTTGTCGATCCTTACAGCGAAGCTGATACCGGTGTGAGTGGGCCAGAGGAGATGGCGGCTGGGAAAAGCTCGGACTTGCCAGAGCTCTTTAAAGCTTGGGGCGTGCGCATGTTGCCTAACCAAGTGTTAGGTGATGGCGCTTATGCAATGTCGGTGGGAGTGGGTCCGCAGCAGCGTGCCGTGCGCCATCCAGGTTGGTTGACTTTGCCGAAAAAAGCGATGGACAGTACAGATGTGCTGACTTCGCAGTTGAGCCAATTAAACCTCGCAACTGCGGGTATGTTAGAGCCGCTAGAAGGCGCTAAAACGCAGTTTACCCCGCTGTTGCACAGCTCAGAATATGCTATGCCGTTTAACGCACAACGCTTTGCGCTGCTGCAAAACCCTGAAGAGTTGCTGGCTGATTTAGAGCCAACGGGTGAGCGTTATGTGCTGGCTGCACGTATCAGCGGCCCTGCTCAGACTGCCTTTGCTCAAGGCATTGAAGGGCGTGAGCCAGGTTTGCAAAGCGCCGAGAATATCAATGTGATTATTGTGGCGGATAGCGATATGTTAAGCGATCGCATGTGGGTCAATGTGCAGGACTTCTTTGGCCAGCGCTTACCGCAACCCTTTGCAGATAATGGCAGCTTCACCATCAACGCATTGGATAACTTGTCGGGATCGGATGCCTTAATCAGCATTCGCTCACGTGGCAACTTTAATCGCCCTTTTACCATGGTCGATAACTTGCAACGTGTAGCGCAGGAGCGCTTCCAGAAAAAAGAGCAAGAGTTGCAAGGGCGTTTAGCCGCCACCGAAGAAAAAATGTTTGAGTTACAACAAGCGACTGATCCAGAGCGTGATTTGGAGTTAACCGCTGAGCAGCAAGCGACCCTGCAGCAGTTTATGCAAGAGAAGCTGCAAGTGCGTAAAGAGTTGCGTGAAGTGCGTTACCAGCTCAATAGCGATATTGAGTCATTGGGCACCACGCTGAAGTTCTTTAATATTGGCGTGATGCCGATACTGCTGACCTTTGGCTTGGTGTTGCTCAGTTTGTCACGACGCATTCGTCGTATGCAGCTTGTTGATTAAACTGCCGGCCTGTAACAAAAAAAGCCAGACTGCATTAGCGTCTGGCTTTTTTGTAACTCGGTGGCTCTAAAACAGCTGCTGCAGTTGAGCCGCTCGAGCTCTAACGACTTTTCGGTGGATCCACCAATAAATCGTCAGTTGGGGTTTCGCATTGAATCTTATGCCCCAGCAACTCTTCAATGGGCGGCAAAGCATAAGAGTCATCTTCACCAGCAAAGCTGATCGACACACCAGTCGTGCCCGCGCGACCGGTACGGCCAATGCGGTGTACATAGTCATCGGGATCTTCTGGCAGGGTAAAGTTGACCACGTGACTGATATCGTCGACGTGAATCCCGCGACCCGCCACATCAGTAGCCACTAACACGCGTAAGCGGCCTGCGCGGAAGTCTTCCAGTACTTTGATGCGTTTGTGCTGCGCCACATCACCGGACATCTGTGCCGCACTAATGCCGTCACGTGTGAGGCGCTCTTCAATACGGCGCACTTCATCTTTACGGTTGGCAAACACAATCACGCGCGGCCAATTATTGTTTTGAATCAGGTTGTACAGCAGCTTGTATTTATCGCTACCGGCGACGGCAAACACATGCTGCTCCACTGAATCATTGGCCACACTTTGCGGCTCAATTTCCACAATGGCTGGATCTGTGGTCCATTGCTTGGACAGATTCATCACGTCTTCAGTAAAGGTGGCCGAGAACAGTAAGGTTTGACGCTCAGTCTTATTGGGTGTTTGACGAATAATTTGGCGCACTTGCGGGATAAAACCCATATCCAGCATGCGGTCTGCTTCGTCTAAGACCAGTACTTCCACCATATCCAAGTGCACTTCACCGCGCTGGTTAAAGTCCAGTAAGCGCCCAGGCGTCGCCACTAAAATATCGCAATAGCGAGATTCCAGTTGCTTGCGTTGCTTATCAAAATCCATGCCACCGACAAAACTCATCACATTGAGGTTGGTGTACTTGGTTAAAGCAATCGCATCATTGGCAATTTGCACGACTAGCTCGCGTGTTGGCGCGATAATCAGTGCGCGTGGCTCGCCCATATAACGCTCATCGGGCGGACGTGTTTGCGTGAGTTGACTGATGGTGGAAATCAAGAAAGCTGCAGTTTTACCGGTACCGGTTTGCGCACGGCCAATGGCATCTTTACCTGCAAGGGTATGGCCTAAAACCTGTGCTTGGATCGGTGTGCAATAGGGAAAGCCCAAATCTTGAATGGCATGCATTAATTCAGGTGCGAGGTCGAAGTCGTGAAAGCGCACCTTATCTTCAGCAGGCTCAACGACGAAATCAGCCAGTGACCAAGGTGTCTGCTCAACCACAGGTTTAGCTTTAGCTGGGCGTGGTTTTTTCGCGGCAGGTTTAGGTTCAGCAGTCGCTTGACTGGCTGGCTGGCTGACCGGTTCAGAGTGTGGCGCAGATGGTGGCGTGACTGGACTGTTGTCTGGCGCGGTCAGCTCTGGCGTTTGTTTAAAAATGTTTTTAAGTGCTTTGAGCACGGCGTTCTCTTATCAGTAGTCTATAAATTATCCTTAGTGTAAGGCATCGCAGCGCTTTGTAGAAATTGTTTCACTGTCGCGCGCTGATGCCTTAGCTATTTAGCTTGACTACTGAGCTAGAGATCGGTCTGTGCTTAACTTAATTGTGCACTGAGCCAGTTGCCAATATCTGTAATCTGCTCTGGGCAGACCGCATGTTCCATAGCGTAATCATGCCAGGTGACTGGAACGCCCCAACTCTGCAGTTGTTGTTGTACAGCCTGACCCATAAACAGCGGTACGACCGGATCATGCACGCCATGCATGCACAGCGTTGGGGTTTGAGCCTGCAGTGGATTGAGTGCACTGACTTGCTCAAAGGTGGGCGCGTAAGTGGACATTGCCATCACTCCGCCGAGCGCTTCATTCCAGCGTAAAAATGCGGTGTGTAACACCACGGCGCCACCTTGTGAGAAGCCGGCTAAAAATAAACGACTCGGGCTGATGCCGCTGTCACGTTGCTGCTCCATCAGGTTAATCAATTGCTGGGTTGAATTTTCCAGTTGCTCGCTATTGATCGAGCGCTTACCCGGGGCAATGGCCAAAATATCGTACCAACTGGGCATCTCATAGCCACCGTTAATGGTCACGGCTTGAGTGGGGGCTTGTGGCAAAATAAAACGTGTCGTGGGCAGTTGCGGCTGCAACATGCGAGCGACAGGTTCAAAATCAGTGCGGTCGGCACCCAGACCATGCAGCCAGATCACACAGGAGTCAGCAGGTTTGAGGGATTCAACAGTTAAGGCATTTTTAATCATGGAAAACTCTTCTTAAAGTGTTTCAAAACGGCCCATCTGGCGGTTTTTCTGCACGTTATTGGCGTTAAAGATTTGCCCATTCATGGCAAGGTAAATACCGCAGTCTAAGCATTGCAGGGCACCAATAGCAAAACCTAAGTTAAAGGGTGCATCACTGTTGCGCATCCGAGCGGGTTGCATGGCTCCGGTGAAAACGATGGTTTTATCGCTGATCACGCCTAAATGCTGGGCGCTGAGGGTCATGGTATCGGTGCCATGAATAATCAAAATATGCTGATGCGGACTGTGTAAAATCCGCTGGCGTAATAATTCGCGGTCAGCATCAGTCAACTCTAGGCTGTCTTTTTTCAGTACGCTTTCAACACTGTAGGTGAG
>JAAZCO010000337.1 GCA_012513235.1 Gammaproteobacteria bacterium | reverse complement strand
GATTTTTGGCTTTATCAATACTTTAAAGATAAAATTCACTCATGCTCGTTATTCACCTAAATAAGATTAAGAATGAGTAGTATTTACTCTGCCTCATAATAAAAATTTTGCTTGCGCATCGCTGTATGCCTTGCTATTAGGCGCTATACGGACTTAAGCCAGTAAATACCGGCTTTCAGTTGTCGATGCTAGAGCAATAAATTATATTTTATAAAATAATTGTTGACAGTATATAAGCTTGTGTAATTACAATAGGCCACTTGCTGATAATAATAAAAATAAGTTTCGTGTTTTGGTGCACTAAAGCTGTTAGGTAAGGATGCATTAAAGCTTTATAGTTTAATAGCAGCTTAACCATTCTGATGCAGTCTTTGCTGATGTTATTACATGAGAAAATAACGCATGGTTAACTCATAGTGATCTGCACTTAAAGCTAGGCAGTTACTTTAATCAAATACTGTATTGGGCATATCTCAATAAGAGTTTTTTATGAAAAAAAATGGATTTTTTTTGGCTTCTTTGCGCTTATTTTCTGTCATTTTAGTCAGTTTTTTCTGCTCGCAAAATGTAGTTTATGCCGCACAAAAGTCAGCATTACAGGGCAGTGTAGGGTTTTGGTATGCAAGTCATCCGCCTTTAAGTGAATTGGCCCAATTTGATAACTTAATGCTTGAGCCTGCTCATTTTGATGCGTCTGCACGCGCTTTTCTGCGTGCGCAAAACACATACTTATTTGCTTATTTGTCGGTTGGTGAGTTCGATGGAAATAAGCAAGCTCTTGCAGAAGCAGGCTTAAGTGATAGCACCAGTAACACTGTGAATCATGCGTGGGATAGCCATGTGATGAACCTTGCTGATGCAAAGTGGCAGGATTATTTAGAGGCTCGTGCAAAGACTCTGTACGAGCAAGGCTATGACGGTTTGTTTTTAGACACCTTAGACAGCTTTCAACTCTTACCTCCTAAGCAGCAAGAGCAGCAACGTCAAGGCTTGATTCAGATTCTGACTAAGCTGCAAACCAGTACACCAGAATTAAAGCTGGTTTTTAATCGCGGCTTTGAGGTGGTGCATGAACTCGCGGAAAAACCAGCAGCTGTTGCCATAGAGTCTATTTATGCGGGCTGGGATCCTAGTAATAACCGCTATGTGCCGGTGAAAGAGCAAGATCGCGAATGGCTACAACAGCATATTGAGCCGTTGCAAGCAAAAAACATTCCGCTGATTGCTATTGAGTATTTGCCACTCAAGCGTCGCGAAGAAGCACGTAAGCTGGTCAAGAAACTACAAAAAGAAGGCTTTATCCCATATGTCGGCACACCGCATTTAGACACCTTAGGTATCAGTAGCATTGAATTGCAGCCGCGACGTTTAGCCGTGCTTTATGATCCGCGTGAAGGTGATTTAACTGCGTCCGGTGGGCATGTTGCGTTAGGTGGCTTGCTTGAGTATTTAGGGTATCGGGTTGATTACTTTCCTGTCGATCAGACGCTGCCCGATCACGCAATGTCAGGGCTCTATGCTGGTGTGATTAGCTGGATTACCAGTGGTCCACCGGTTAATAGTGGCGCTTTCTATGCGTGGATTAATCAGCGCTTAGATGAAAAGGTCCCTGTGGTTTTTTTCGGCAGTATGCCGATTGAAAATGCTGCCTTACTAGAACGTATGGGCCTGCGTCAGAAAGCAGCTGTTGCGGGTGAAAAAATAACTATTGATCATTACGATGGTCAATTCCTAGGACATTTTGAAGCGCCATTACGTGCTCTTGGACGTGATTTACACCCGCTTTTTAGTTTTGATGAAAATAACAAAGTATTGCTGCAGTTATCCGATACCAATGGGAAGATTTATCATCCTGCGGTATTAGCGCCTTGGGGTGGTTATGTTTTCGACCCTTATGTGCGAGTGCGTACTATTGATCATACGCGCTGGATTCTGGATCCTTTTACCTTCCTTGAGCAGACGCTACGTTTGCCGTCTATTCCGCGAGTAGATAGCACAACAGAAAATGGACGTCGTATTGCCACCGTACACATTGATGGTGACGGTTTTCCATCAAAAGCTGAAATCCCAGGCACACCTTATGCTGGGCAGTCTGTTTTAGACTTGTTTCTCAAGCCGTATCCATTGTTATCGTCAGTGTCTGTGATTGAAGGCGAAGTCGGTCCTAAAGGTAAATACCCGGACATATCACCCACCTTAGAAAAAATTGCGCAAAAAATCTTTGCTTTAAAGAACGTAGAGGTTGCGAGCCATAGCTTTAGCCATCCTTTTTTCTGGCGTCCTGAACTGGCGGAAAAAGACGAAGACTTTGACCCTGAATATGGCTATCACATGGATATACCTGGTTATGACGTAGTTGATTACGACCGAGAAGTGACGGGTTCCATTGACTATATTAACGAACGCTTAACCACGCCAGACAAACCAGTCAAAGCTATTTTTTGGACCGGTGATGCTCTGCCAAGTCCTGAAATACTTAAGCTGGCTTACGATAAAGGTGTGGTGAATATTAACGGTGGAGTGACCGCCGTGAAGCCTTCTAACCCTTCAGTCAGTGGCCTATATCCATTACTGCGACCCACTGCAGGCGGTATGCAGTATTACGCGCCGATTATTAATGAAAACGTCTATACCAATTTGTGGCACGGGCCTTTTTATGGCTTTCGAGATCTGATTTTTACTTATCAATTCACCGATAGCCCGCGTCGTTTACGTGGCATGCACTTGTACTACCATTTTTATTCTGGGACTAAGCAAGCCTCGATCAAAACGATGCATACCATCTATAAATACATGATGGATGCTGAGCCGATGTCGCTATGGATTACGGATTACATTGCCCGACTGAAGGGTTTACACGAAGCCAGTTTGGCGAAAAAAAGTGATGGTGGCTGGCAGATTAAAGGACTGAATGAGTTAAGAACAGTACGTATTGATCCAAGTATGGGTTGGCCTGATTTGGTTAGGTCGCAAGCTGTCGCTGGTGTGCGTGACTTAGAGCAGGGACGCTACATTAGCTTAAGCAGCGATCAAGCAGTTTTACACTTACAAGCACAACGCGATACTGCTCCAAGTCTTGAGCAAGCCAATATTCCGTTGCTGGCTTGGCATTACAACGATGCTAATAACATAGATTTTTCCTTTGCGGGTGAGTTTACGCTGAGTTTCTCTGTGCGCTCTCAAAATAATTGTCATGTTGAGTTCAATGATAAGCGTTATGCCGGTCAGAGAAAAAGTGACTTAACCACATTTAATCTTCCTTTTAAGCGGGTGAGCAATGCCAAACTTATCTGCCAATAACAAGAAACGCTTGGTGACTCCAGCAGCTGCGCTTGTAGCGTTAGCTGCTGTAGTGGCGCTGTTGTTCGTACTGCACAGCAGTGATCAAGTGTTTGCTCCAGATACAGATCATCCGGATGAAATTTCTGCCACTTACAGTGAACTGCTGCTGAAAAAATCACCGAGTAATGACAAGCTGCGTTTAAGCCTCATTGATCTGTACTTAGGTTTGGCACGCTTTGAAAAAGCTCAACATCACTTGCCACTTTTACAGAGTGTTGATGCAGATCTGAAAAAGTACTATCAGTTTAAAGTGGATGCACAGACAGCTCTCGGGCTGAGCCTAGATACGCAATATGTGCCGCTGCGTCAGCGTTTAAACGAGCTGAAATTTGATGTCTTAAATACCAAGCAGCAAGAAGGCTTGGCTGACTTAGCGCTGAAGTTGGATGCTGCCCCGGTGGCTGCGCTGGTTTATGAGAGTTTGGCGAATACTCATGAAGCGCAAGAACAACTGAATTATTTAAGTCTTGCGGCTCAGTGGTATTTTGCCAGTAATCAGCACTATAAGGCAGCAGAGTTGCATGCTGTATTAGCTGAGAATAGCACTGGCTCTTTGCGCATTGATTACCAGCGTCTGGTGGTGGCCGACTATCTGGCGGCGAATGCTCCAGCTGCTGCCGTCATATATTTAAAAACATTGATTGAGCAGTCAGATCAGATGTTATCGAATGAGCAGTTAGCTGAGGCGGTCACAACCGCTTTATTGGCTGCAGATTTACGTCAAGCGGCCGCTTTTAACCGCGTGTTAATCGCGCAAGATCCTGAAAATCTAGAGGCACGTCTCAATGATGTGAAGCTGAGTATTGCTGCGGGTGATATTAAACATGCTTGGGAGTTGCGCCACTGGTTGCTGGAGCATCAGCCGGATGATGTCGATGCGTATTTGCAAATGGCCAGTTTGGGTGAGTGGAATCATGCCTTTGCAGAGGCGTTAGATCTCTGGATCAAAGCACTTGAGTTGAAATACGACGCTAAACGTTTTGAGCATGCTTGGCGTTTATCGATTCAATTGTTTGATTTTGAGCGCAGTATTGCACTGCTTAAGTCTGCCAGTGAACAAGTGCCATTAACGGACTTGGAGTTACAAGCTTTTTTCTACTCGCAAGAGTCACGCGGAACACCCGAGCAGTCCGAGCAATGGCTGAGGGATTATATTGCTAAGTATCCTCAGCATCGCTTGGGTTGGACTTACTTACTGGTCAGCTTAGAAAACCGAGAGCAATACACTCAAGAATCTGAGCTGTGGTCCGCTATGGCTAAACGCTTTGAGTTAGAGCCAAAAGAGTTGATACGTTGGGCAGAATCCTACTTATATGACTCCAATTTAGAGGCTGCATGGCAAGTACTCAATCAGAGTAATGATGCAAAAATCACAGATCCTGGTTATTGGCATCTCAAGGCCTCAACGGCTTGGGTGTTAGAAGATGATGAGCAACTGTTGCTGGTGTACCAGCATATGGAAGATATAAACATCACACTCTATCGTTTTGAAGTTGATCAGTTAATTGGCTTATTGAGGACAAAAAGCCCAGAGAAAGTGTTTGCTTTAATTTCGCAACGCTGGAAAAAAGAGCGCCAAGAACAAGATTTAATGACTGCCGTGTACCTGGCCATTGAGCTTAACAAGTGGGGTTTTCTGCAGGACTTAGTGGATACCAACCTTGCTAATAGCCAGATGGCGCAATCCGTCCCGATTTTATTTGCACAAGCCAGTATTGCTGAACGCAACCTTCAGTATTCAGTAGCTGAAAGTGTCTTTTTGCAAGCCATTGAGTTGTACCCACTAGAAAATATCTTTCGTGAGCGTCTATTGTGGCTGTATGTGAGTACAGGTCAGCGTGAGTTACTGAAACCGTTGTTGGTTCAATGGCAGGTGCTGGCTGATAACAGCAGCACGCTCTGGTTGGCTTTTGCCGCTGCGAATCAAATGCTTAACCAAACTAATGCTGCGATTGCATGGTACCAACGTTACATTAATCTCAATCCTTCTGATTGGTTAGTACAAGCGGCTTTTGCTGATGCCTTAGACAGCGCTGAATATTTTGATGCGGCCTTGGTCTTACGCCGATCCTTGCTCAATACTCCGTTATTAAATGGTGCATCTGAGGCAAGTTATCGCACTTGGCTGAATCTTTTAGCGGCAAATTACGGACAAAAAAATGCCAATGCCCAAGTTTTGGCTTGGCAAGATGGCACGCCCAGTATGTTGCAACTCTGGCTTGAACAGCAGTTAGTGTTGTTAAGCCAGCCCGAACAAGATCAGCAAAAGACTGCTTGGTTAATCTGGGCTAAAGACAATAATTTGGTGGTCAGTGAATTCGAGCAGATAGAAGAAGCGCTACGTACTTTGAACTTAGGTGAAATTCAGCGCTTACTGGTCAGTCAGCGTATACCTAAAGAGCAGCAAGTGGCGGCGTTAAAAGTATTAGGTAGCCGACATCAAGGTGGTGCTTTAGCTCTTTCAGAGTTGGGTGATGAGCACTTAACTGGCAGCCGACAGCAGTTGCGTAATCAAGCACTAGAAGAGCTGAAAATGTATCCACAAGGTGCGGCGGTTGCATTTCAGCAGCGTGATTTTGGTGGACTGACTTACAGTGGAGTGCAACTGACCGTTGCTCGAGTCTTAGATGATCTGTGGTACGCACGTGTTGATGCGGATAAAGGCACACTTAAGATTACAGAGTCCAAGACTTTTGATTTTTCTAAAGAGGAATACGTGCGCTTTGCGCTCAATCGTCAGTTACATAACGGCAGCTTAGACCTGAGCATTAATCATAGCCAATCAGATCTAAAGTCACGCACGGGAGCGGCTATCGCTCGCAACTGGCACCTGACGCAAAAGAGCAATTTAAGCTTGGGCTACAACTGGAAAAACCGCACAGATGCCTCAGGCCTCATGTTCGCAGCAGGCC
The DNA here is from genome assembly GCA_012513235.1 of Gammaproteobacteria bacterium. Classification (GTDB taxonomy): domain Bacteria; phylum Pseudomonadota; class Gammaproteobacteria; order Pseudomonadales; family Pseudomonadaceae; genus Denitrificimonas. Next base: position 772 of record JAAZCO010000337.1, on the reverse strand, counting down.
AGAAAAGCAGCTTATGGCTGCGTGGCTCACAGCAACTGACCACGCGTGACACGCTGTCTTGGGGTATTGAAAAATCGGAGTATGAAACACGTTACAACGAAAAAGTTGCCAGTGGTAAAAGCTTTGAATTGCAACTGTCTCATATGATTTTCTTTGAGAACCCAACATGGATTGCCAAAGCTGGATTTGACTATCAATCAAATAATTTAAGTGAAAAAAATCTTAAAAAACTTCCTCTTTATCCAGTCGATAATCAGCCTTTAAATACCAATTCGTTACTGGTAGATAAATATAAATATGCATACATCGGCACCAGTTTACAGCGTGGTATTCCTGGTGCTTTAAATCGTACCGTGCCGCAATACTCATGGATGATTGATGCTGTTGTGGGTCATCAATGGCCTGATAAAAAAATTACATATGCAGTCTCTGCAGGTATAGGAACCGAAGTTTTTGGTGATGATGAACTCGCTTTGAATGTGGGCTATCAGTCAGCACCAAAAAATCAGTTTGAAAATAAACCAGGTGGAACGCTGGGTGTAAGTTATAGCTTACGCTTTGGACGTTAAATATATAAATAAAGGAAATTAAAATATGCGTATTCATATCTTGGCTACTCTTGTACTCAGCACACTACTCAGCGCTTGCAGTGTGAGTACAACAAATAAAGATGCAACATTTGAGCGACAGGCACGCTGGGCTTTATTACCTGTTGTAAATTATTCTCAGGCACCACAGGCGGGTGAGCGTACAGAGCAAATTCTACAAAGCG
>JAAZCO010000336.1 GCA_012513235.1 Gammaproteobacteria bacterium | reverse complement strand
GCCATACCCGACCGCGAGAATGTTCTTTGCCGCATTAACATCGCGGTCGTGAGTGACACCACACTCACAAGTCAATCCCCTTACTCCAAGCCCTGCGATACCTTTCGGCCTCGATTCGGGCAAAGCGCCACAACTCGAACAGGTTTGGGTGGTGTATGCCTCGTTAACTTCCTTAAAAACAATGCCTGCGTGAGCGCATTTATAGTCCAACATTGTTTTTAATTGCCCCCAGCCAGCATCCAACACTGACTTGGCCATCTTGGTTTTAACGAGTTTTAAACTACTGACATTACCCACATAGATTTCACCGCAGCGGTTGACCAGTGTGCGGCTGAACTTGTGCAATGCGTCTTTTCTACGGTTAGCGATTTTAGCGTGAATGGTTTTGACTTGGGTTTTGTTCCTAGCCCGTTGTGCTATAGCTAGTTTTTCCTCAAGCCCACGGTAGAAGCGGCCAGCTTCTAACTTTGTACCGTCCGAGCAGGTGGCGGTATCGGTCAACCCAAGGTCAATGCCGATACGCTCTTGACCTTTGGTTGGCTCGACCTCGACATCCACCACCACATTGAAGTACCAGCGGCCGCGGGCATCTTCATTGAAACTGGCCGAGCGAAATTTGTATTGGCTCAAGCCGTAACTGTCCCACACTTTAAAGTAGTGGCCGTTGTGATAGACCTGCCCATTTTTCCATTGCGCTGCACCTGTATTAACAGGTATCCAGCCCAATGAGCGCCTAACACCACCTGATCTACGCCAATTCAGTCGAGCTTTTTTGAACTGCTTGCGGCGCGTAACGTACTCACCAGCAATGCACTGCAAGGTCTGGCTATGCAAGCCCAACTCTTTACCAGCGCCTTTTGTGTAAGGGTGCATATCATAAGCAGACAAAAATACGCCACGCTCTTTAATGGAGCGCTGGCTTAGCTCGTTCACATAGTTCCAAGCGAAATTAACACTTTTAGCCATACTGTTGAGCAGAGCACAGTGTCTGTCTCGCACTCGGACTTTTAATGTTTTGGTCTGCTTATTCATACTGTACATAATACTAGTACTACACATTAAACCCAAGGGGGAGCTGCGCTTCCCGCGCTATCCATCCCCGCACTAAAAGTACGGGGGTCTTTCGCGCAAAACCGATAAAAACAGCCGTACGTCAGAGAACGCACAGCTGTTTTTACCTACGGCCTCTAGCTGCGAGCACAGCTCATCCGCTGGAGGTCAGAGTGTCACTTAACGCTTAGGGGCTTGCTGATACAACGGCATCACTTTCGGGATGGCCTGCTCTAAATTAGCAATACGTGTTGATGATGCAGGGTGCGTACTCATAAACTCAGCTGGAGCACCTTGGCTGGCTTGTTCCATTTTACGCCACAAGCTCACCGCACCATTAGGGTTGTATCCTGCTCGCGCGGCCAATTCGATACCAATCAAGTCAGCTTCAGTTTCGGCACCGCGACTATTGGGCAAGGTCATACCGTACTGCACAGCAGTATCAGCAATCATCATTGCATCCTGACCTATGCCTAGCACCGCGCCTAAACCGGTTTTAGCCAACTCAAGCGCATAGGCCTTAGACATCGCCTCGCGACTGTGCTCACGTAGCGCATGAGCAATCTCATGACCCATGACTGCAGCAATCTCGTCATCGGTCAACGCTAGCTTGGTAATAATACCGCTGTAAAAGACAATTTTACCACCTGGTCCACAGTTGGCATTCAGCTCCGGACTATCAATTAAGCTCACCTGCCAATCCCACTGAGTTGCATCAGCACGGAAATGTCCAACTTGAGCCACCACCCGCTTACCAATCGCATCCAAACGCTTGGCATTATTACTGCGCGTATCAAGCTTACCTTTCGCTTGCGCTGCTTGCAGAGTCTCTTGATAGGTTTGAGCATAGCTCTGATTGACCTGATCCGTTGACAGCATGCTAAACATATACTGCTTACGCTCAACACCAACAGCACTTGAGTTAGTGGTATTCACTGCCTGACAACCTGTCAATAACAACGCGCCTGTCAGCGCTAAATACTTATGTAAACGAGCCAAATCACACCTCTTCCTAATCAATAGCCAGCCATGCCACCGCAATGCCGATGGTATTTACAAACAGGAGTTTATTACAATCTGCCATAAGAGCCATATATTTATGACGCCAGCATTGATTTGCACAAAAGATATTACAGACTTAAAGCAACAACAGAGCTCAATACGTACCGCCCTAGTATCGCGTCAAGCGCAGCCATGGATGGCGAGGCGCTCGACTTGGGGCTGGAAAGCCCCGTGGAGGGAAAAGTGATACTAGCGCGGTACTGCACGCAACCATGTGAAACCTATGCGTTACCCGTCAGCTTAATTTGCGCATCGCGGGTAAAGTCGAGCATACGCTGCAAAGGACGCACCGCTTTAGGCACAATCGCTGGATCTACAATAATTTCATTATCACCATTTTGCAGACCCAACAATAACGCTTCCAGCGTATTCATCGCCATCCACGGACAGTTGGCACAGCTACGACAGGCAGCACCTTCACCCGCGGTAGGCGCTTCAATAAAGCTCTTATTGGGGCTCAATTGCTGCATTTTGTAGAAGATACCGCGATCCGTAGCCACAATAAACTGCTGATTAGGCAGCTCTTGACTGGCTTTAATCAACTGCGTGGTCGAACCAATCACATCTGCCAACTCCAACACTGCCGTCGGCGACTCTGGATGTGCTAAAACAGCTGCTTCAGGGTAAAGCGCCTTCATATCAGCGAGTTGTTTGGACTTAAACTCTTCATGGACGATACAAGCACCGTCCCACAGCAGCATATCGGCGCCAGTTTCTCGTTGAATATAACGGCCCAAATGCTGATCCGGTGCCCATAAAATGGTTTCACCGTTATCCATCAAGGTTTCAACAATGTCTAAAGCACAGCTCGAGGTGACGACCCAATCTGCACGCGCTTTAACAGCCGCCGAAGTATTGGCATACACCACTACGGTGCGCTCAGGGTGCTGATCACAAAACTCAGAAAACTCTTTAATCGGACAGCCTAAATCAAGCGAGCAGGTCGCCTCTAGAGTCGGCATTAAGATACGCTTTTCAGGGTTGAGGATTTTTGCTGTCTCACCCATAAAGCGCACACCAGCAACTACTAGTGTTTTCGCCGGATGCTGGCTACCAAAACGCGCCATTTCCAGCGAGTCAGCCACACAACCGCCGCTTTTCTCGGCCAGCTCTTGGATAATTGGATCACAATAATAGTGGGCGACTAAAACAGCATCTTGCGCTTTCAGCTCAGCAATAATGCGCTCAGAATAATGCGCTTGCTGCTCAGGCGTTAGCTCTTCAACCTGCTTCGCCGCCAAGTGTGCTTGAACCAAAATACGTTCAGATATTTGCGTCATTGATGCCAGTCCTCATAGCGCACACGGGCGCAATGTTAACAAGTGTATTTCTTATTAATTTAAAAAAGATACAACACAGTACTGACGATAAAATGATGCCAACAGAAAGTTGGTGGGTCGTGTGGGATTCGAACCTACGACCAATTGGTTAAAAGCCAACTGCTCTACCACTGAGCTAACGACCCGGAAGGGGTGCGAATAATACGGGTTTCTCAGCTCAGATCAAGCATAAATTTCATTTATGTCAAAAATACCGTGTCGGATCATTCATATCTGCGTTTAAAAAACCTTGTTTACGCAATTGACAGCTGTCACAGACACCGCACGCACGCCCCTCGCTATCAGCCTGATAACAAGAAACCGTCAGTGCATAATCTACCCCGAGCTGTGTTCCGAGCTGAATGATATCAGCCTTACTCAGACTTTGCAGTGGTGCTTGAATACGAAAGGCTCGCCCTTCCACGCCTTCACG